>NZ_BBOC01000015.1:0-72372 GCF_001485335.1 Type-D symbiont of Plautia stali
TTATCGGTGGAGCGGTAGTTCAGTTGGTTAGAATACCTGCCTGTCACGCAGGGGGTCGCGGGTTCGAGCCCCGTCCGTTCCGCCACCCTATTTAGGGGCGTAGTTCAATTGGTAGAGCACCGGTCTCCAAAACCGGGTGTTGGGGGTTCGAGTCCCTCCGCCCCTGCCAGAAAACAATCCTTTGCTTCGGCAAAGGATTTTTTTTGTCCAAAATTCAGCAATAAAACCAAAACTCAGTTATGAAAAGAGTTTGGGTTTCACTGCGATCCACCCAAACTCTCTCCCAATTACTGAGTCAATACCGGAAATTTAAGCAGTTGGCGAATATGCGCCTGTTGATCGCTATTCTGCAACCACACCGCATACAGTGGCCGTACGGCAACAGGTGTATCTGGAATAACCATCAGGTCACTATAAATGCTGTGCCAGGAGTCGGGTAAGAATGCGCAAGCACCAGTGGTGTGAAGTAATTCACGCGTCACATGCGCTGATGTCGTGGTTAATACTGGGACATCATCACTGGACAGATAACTTTCGTGCTGGTGAAAATCTGCGCCCCATTCCAGTTTAATGTAATCATATTTTTCGCGTTTTTCGGTTTTACGTGCGCGGAATAGTGCGAGTGAAATATGACCTATTTGTTGACTGGTGAGCTCATCCATTTTTGGCGCTTCGGTGGTGATTAACAGATCCAGCTGACGCTCATGCAACTGCTTAACCAATAGATGCCGTTGCGCGATGCGCGCCTCAAGATGCAAGCTCTCCCGGTTTTCATAAAGCGTTTTTAACCAAGGGGTTAGATAGGCTTCCCACAGCGATGCGCTGGCGCCTATTGAAAGTTCGTGATGTTGTTGTGTGTGCGAAACTTCCTTTTTGGCCATCAGCCAGGTACTCATCAAACTTTCTGCATAGGGCAATAAACGCTCACCTGCAGAAGTCAGACGGATATTATTGCGATGACGCGTAAAAAGGTTAACCCCCAATTGGTTTTCCAACTGGCGAATGCGAAAACTAACGGCAGATTGCGTGAGGTAAAGCGCTTCAGCAGCACGCCCGAAATGGCGTGTTCTGCTCACTTCGAGGAAAGTTTTCAGTAATTCCGTATCCACAGCATTCTCCCAAAATTTGTTTGTCGTACTGATTTAAATGTTTTGTTTTACACTCTGTCAAGCCTATCTAATACTCCGCGCCATAAATAGCACGGCCATATGAGAGTCAGGAGCGTGTAAAATGGCGGATAGCTTCGCAACAACAAATCGTTTCTTTGATAACAAACATTACCCACGTGGTTTTTCGCGTCATGGTGATTTCACCATTAAAGAAGCTCAGCTTCTGGAACGCCACGGTTACGCCTTCAACGAACTGGACCTCGCTAAGCGTGAACCAGCCACTGATGAAGAACGTTCGTTTTTAGAAGTATGTCGTGGTGTTCGTGAGCCGCAAACGGAAGCTGAGCGCGTCTGGTCGAAATATACCGCACGCATTAAGCGTCCTAAGCGTTTCCACACCCTGTCTGGCGGCAAGCCGCAGATGGACACGGTGGAAGACTTCAGCGATAGTGATGATTAAAAATAACGGGGCCTAAAGGCCCCGTTATTTATTCCAGACTTTTATGCAGATGGATCAGTAACCGGTCAATGCTGCGATAACTCACCGCCTCCTGCAAATGCTGCCGCAAAATCACCTCCTCACCTGCCAGATCGGCAATCGTCCTCGCCACCTTTAAAATCCGCTGCCATGCTCGCACGGAAAGACCCAGTGAGTTGAGCACTGCTTCCAGCCATTCGGCATCCTGCTGTACTAACGAGCAGCAACGTATAATCTCCGGGTTGGTTAAATGTGCATTCACCTTACCGGCACGCTCCATTTGAGCCTGCCGGGCTGTCAGCACGCGTTTAAGCACATCTGCACTGCATTCTTTGACTTTTTGTTTCTGGCTCAAGGTGCCACTCGGCAGGAGCGGGATTTCCAGCGACAGATCGAAACGGTCAAGGAAAGGCCCGGAAAGCCGACTCAAATAGCGCAGGACCTGTTGAGGCGTGCATCTATTGTGGCTGCCTTGATAATGGCCGGTTGGGCTGGGGTTCATGGCACCGATTAACTGGAAGCGCGCCGGATAGGTCACTTTGGCACGTGCTCGGGAGATCGCAATCTCTCCAGACTCAATGGGCTCACGTAATGAGTCCAGCACCTTACGGTCGAACTCTGGCAGTTCATCGAGAAACAGCACACCATTGTGGGCTAAAGAGATTTCACCGGGTCGCGGCAATGAGCCTCCACCAATCAGCGCATAGAGTGAGGCACTGTGATGTGGCGCTCTAAATGGCCGTCTGCGCCACTGATGGTGAACAGTCCCGCTGCTGACCAGACTATTAATGGCCGCGCACTCAAGCGCTTCCTGATCGTTCAGCGGGGGCATAATACCGGGCAGGCGTGTAGCGAGCATGGTTTTACCGGTACCTGGTGGTCCAAGCAACAATAGGTTATGACCCCCTGCCGCGGTGATCTCAAGCGCCCGGCGACCTTGTTCCTGCCCAATGATATCGCTGAGATCTCGGTCCGCCTGTTCAAAGGGTTCCGGTTGAGAACGGGCCACCGTCAGTGCGGTCTGGTTATGCAGAAAGGCACAAATCTCGACCAGATGCTTCCCGACCAGGGTTTCTCCTTGCTCGATTAATCCAACATCCTGTTGATTCTCATCAGCTAACACCATCCTCCTGCCCGCTTGCAGTGCTGCCATCGCTGCGGGAATCGCGGCCTGAACGCCACAGAGCGCGCCGTTGAGGGCTAACTCCCCCAGGAATTCATATTGCGCCAGTTTTGCGTCAGGAAGCTGCTCTGAGGCTGCGAGAATCGCAATGGCGATAGGAAGGTCATAGCGCCCGCCTTCTTTTGGCAGATCGGCAGGAGCCAAGTTGATGGTGATGCGTTTAGCGGGAAAGGTGAAACCACTGTTAATGATCGCGCTGCGTACCCGCTCTCGTGCCTCTTTCACGGTGGTTTCCGGTAGGCCCACCAGCGTGAGAGCAGGTAATCCTTTGCTGATATGCACTTCTACAGTGACGAGTGGAGCCTGAACACCCAATGCCGCACGGGTTAAAACCTTAGATAAAGACATGACAACTCCTTGTTGCCTTCATCATGCTTAGTGAAATGGCAGATAGCGAATGCGATTCGCTAATATCGGTGCCTGATTCCGAATAATTACCGTTTTTTGCATCCCTTTCGCAGCTTTTAGAAGCCAGATCGCAAAATCTAAATATCCGTTACGCCGCGTGCGTAATGAAAAATTATCACAACTGTAAATAACCTTTTACTTACAATGCGATAACCGTCACGCGCCGTTTGCGTCATAAAAAAACATTATGAAAATTATTGTCAATGACCAGATAACTATGGTAACTCTGTAGGTATTACTTCGAACAATCGAAAAAACAGACAACACATGAAAGCCCTTCTACAAGTGATTAGCCTAGTCGTGATTAGCGTGGTGGTGATTATTATCCCACCGTGCGGGGCATCTCTTGGAGAAAGAAAGGCTTAAAAATCAAGCCCGGAATTCCAAAAACCCCCGCACCGAAAGGTCCGGGGGTTTTTTTTTGACCAGGCTAAATATCAGCGAATCAGCGAGGAACAGATTATGAGCAGTAGCATAAAATTCTGTTGTTCCCCTAGGAATACAGGAGAATAACCATGACAGGTGCACAGTGGGTAGTTCAGGCTTTACGCGCGCAGAGTGTCGACACAGTGTTTGGCTATCCTGGCGGCGCAATCATGCCAGTGTACGATGCGCTCTACGATGGCGGCGTGGAACACCTACTGTGTCGTCATGAGCAAGGTGCGGTGATGGCAGCGATTGGTTATGCGCGTGCCACCGGTAAAACAGGCGTCTGTATCGCCACTTCTGGCCCAGGCGCAACCAACCTGATCACCGGTTTAGCCGATGCGCTGATGGACTCCATCCCGGTTGTGGCCATCACTGGCCAGGTTTCGTCAGCCTTTATCGGCACCGATGCCTTCCAGGAGATTGACGTTCTCGGTTTGTCATTAGCCTGTACCAAACACAGCTTCCTCGTAGAATCCCTTGAAGATTTACCTTCCGTGATGGCCGAGGCCTTCGCTATTGCCCAGTCTGGCCGCCCGGGCCCGGTTCTGGTTGATATCCCAAAAGACATCCAAATTGCCAGCGGTGATTTAACGCCGCACCTGCTGCCCGTTGAAGAGGCGATCAGCCATTCACCGCAGCACATCGCTGAAGCCCGCGAGTTAATGGCACAAGCGCATAAGCCCATGCTGTACATCGGCGGGGGTGTTGGCATGGCGCAAGCCGTTCCTGCATTACGTGCGATGGCACAAGAAACCGGCATTCCGATGGTCTCTACGCTGAAGGGTTTAGGCAGTGCTGACCCGTCCAGTGATGTTTACCTCGGCATGTTAGGCATGCACGGCACCAAGGCTGCCAACCTTGCAGTGCAATCCTGTGATTTATTGATCGCTGTTGGCGCTCGCTTTGATGACCGTGTAACCGGCAAGCTGGATACCTTTGCGCCGCACGCCAGCGTTATCCACATCGATATCGATCCCGCTGAACTGAACAAACTGCGCCGTGCGCACGTTTCGCTGCAGGGTGATTTAAACCAGGTACTGCCTGCGTTGAGCATGCCGCTGCAGATTGAGGGCTGGCGCACGGAAGTCAAAGCGATGAAAGCCGAGTTCGACTGGCGTTACGATCACCCAGGCGAAGCGATCTATGCGCCTCTGTTGCTGAAACAGGTATCCGATCGCAAAGGCGAGAGTGCCGTGGTTACCACCGATGTGGGTCAGCATCAGATGTGGGCAGCGCAGCACATGAGCTTCACCGCGCCAGAGAACTTCATCACCTCCAGTGGCTTGGGCACCATGGGCTTTGGCCTGCCGGCTGCCGTGGGTGCGCAAGTGGCGCGTCCGGATGACACCGTCATCTGCGTGTCAGGCGATGGTTCCATCATGATGAATATCCAGGAGCTGGGTACCATCAAACGTAAAAAGCTGCCAGTGAAAATCCTGCTGTTGGACAACCAACGCTTAGGCATGGTGCGCCAGTGGCAGCAGCTGTTCTTTGATGGCCGCTACAGCGAGACCATCCTCACTGATAACCCCGATTTCCTCACGCTGGCCAGCGCGTTTGATATCCCAGGCCAGCGCATTAGCCGTAAAGATCAGGTCGACGACGCCATTGATGCTCTGCTGAACAGTGAAGGTCCTTACTTCCTGCATGTTTCGATTGATGAGCATGAGAACGTCTGGCCATTGGTACCGCCGGGTGCCAGCAACGCAAACATGATGGAGAAAACCGCATGAACCAGCATCAATTGTCTATCGAAGCTCGCTTCCGTCCTGAAATATTGGAGCGCATTTTGCGTGTCGTCCGCCACCGTGGCTTCCAGGTGTGCTCGATGAACATGGCATCTGCGATTAACGCCGAGAACATTAATATCGAGATGACCGTTGCCAGCCAGCGCTCGGTCGATTTACTGTCTTCGCAGTTAAGCAAACTTATGGATGTCGCTTGTGTCGAGATCCAGCAACAGACATCACAACAAATCCGCGCTTAGTCGCCAAAGGAAATAGCAATGAGTACGAAGAAAGCAGACTTTATTTGGTTCAACGGGGAGATGGTTAAGTGGGAAGACGCCAAGGTTAGCGTCATGTCTCACGCACTGCACTATGGTACTTCTGTGTTTGAAGGCGTGCGTTGCTATGACTCACACAAAGGCCCAGTGGTGTTCCGCCACCGTGAACACATGCAGCGTCTGCATGACTCCGCCAAGATCTACCGTTTTCCTATCGCCGCAAGCGTTGATGAGCTGATGGAAGCCTGCCGCGAAGTGATTCGCGTGAACAAACTGAAAAGCGCTTACATTCGTCCATTGGCGTTTGTTGGCGACGTAGGCCTGGGTGTGAACCCACCAGATGGCTACACCACCGACGTGATCATCGCTGCTTTCCCATGGGGTGCTTACCTGGGTGCTGAAGCACTGGAAAATGGTATTGATGCGATGGTTTCTTCCTGGAACCGTGTGGCACCAAACACCTTGCCAACAGCGGCTAAAGCGGGCGGTAACTACCTTTCCTCACTGCTGGTGGGCAGCGAAGCGCGCCGCCACGGTTATCAGGAAGGTATCGCTCTCGACACCAACGGCTATATTTCAGAAGGTGCGGGTGAAAACTTGTTCGAAGTGAAAGATGGCATTCTTTTCACGCCACCGTTCACCTCTTCAGCATTGCCGGGCATCACCCGTGACGCCATCATTAAACTGGCGATCGATCTGGGTATCGAAGTGCGTGAGCAGACCCTGTCGCGCGAATCGCTGTATCTGGCTGATGAAGTGTTCATGTCCGGTACTGCGGCAGAAATTACCCCAGTACGCAGCGTTGATGGCATTCAGGTTGGTGCCGGCAAGCGTGGTCCAGTGACCACCAAAATTCAGAGCGCCTTCTTCGGCCTGTTCACGGGCGAAACCGAAGATAAGTACGGCTGGTTGGATCAGGTTAATCCATAACAAGACCGTTACGCGGGTGCAACTGCGCCCGCGTCATATTTCAGACTGGAGTAAATAGAGCATGCCTAAGTACCGTTCTGCCACCACCACCCATGGCCGTAATATGGCGGGTGCACGTGCCCTGTGGCGCGCCACAGGAATGACCGACGCCGATTTCGGTAAGCCGATTATCGCAGTGGTTAACTCATTCACCCAATTCGTGCCGGGCCACGTGCACCTGCGCGACATGGGTAAGCTGGTGGCGGAGCAAATCGAAGCTGCCGGTGGTGTCGCTAAAGAGTTCAACACCATCGCGGTGGATGACGGTATCGCCATGGGTCATGGCGGCATGCTGTATTCACTGCCTTCGCGCGAACTGATCGCCGACTCCGTGGAGTACATGGTTAACGCGCACTGCGCCGATGCCATGGTGTGTATTTCCAACTGCGACAAAATCACCCCGGGCATGTTGATGGCGTCACTGCGCCTCAACATCCCAGTGATCTTTGTTTCCGGCGGTCCGATGGAAGCCGGTAAAACCAAGCTGTCCGACAAAATCATCAAGCTGGACCTGGTCGATGCGATGATTCAGGGCGCCAACCCGAACGTCAGCGACGCCGATAGCGATAAAATCGAACGTTCTGCCTGTCCGACCTGCGGTTCGTGCTCCGGTATGTTCACCGCCAACTCGATGAACTGCCTGGCCGAAGCGCTGGGTCTGGCGCAGCCGGGCAACGGTTCACTGCTGGCCACGCATGCCGACCGTAAAGAGCTGTTCCTCAACGCCGGTAAACGCATCGTTAGCCTGACCAAAAAGTATTACGAGCAGGATGATGAGCGCGTACTGCCGCGCAACATCGCCACCAAAGCCGCGTTTGAGAACGCGATGACGCTGGATATCGCCATGGGCGGTTCCACCAACACCGTTCTGCACCTGTTGGCAGCGGCGCAGGAAGGCGAAATCGAGTTCAACATGTCGGATATCGATCGTCTGTCGCGCAAAGTGCCACACCTGTGCAAAGTGGCACCGAGTACACCGAAATATCACATGGAAGACGTACACCGCGCCGGTGGCGTTGTCGCCATTCTGGGCGAGCTGGATCGTGCAGGGCTGATCGACACCACTGCGCGCAACGTTTTGCAGCAGAGCATGCGCGAAACCCTGGATCAGTACGACATCATGCTGACCAAAGACGAAGCGGTGAAGAAGATGTTCCGCGCCGGTCCGGCCGGTATCCGTACCACTCAGGCCTTCTCACAGGATTGCCGTTGGGACACGCTGGATGATGACCGTGTAGAGGGTTGTATCCGCACCCGCGAACACGCGTTCTCTCAGGATGGTGGCCTGGCCGTGCTGTACGGCAACATCTCTGAAGATGGCTGTATCGTAAAAACCGCCAGCGTGGATGCAGAGTTGTTGACCTTCAAAGGCCCGGCAAAAGTCTACGAAAGCCAGGATGATGCGGTAGAGGCGATCCTCGGCGGTAAAGTGGTGGCCGGTGACTGTGTGGTGATCCGCTACGAAGGACCAAAAGGCGGTCCGGGCATGCAGGAAATGCTCTATCCGACCACCTATCTGAAATCTATGGGCTTGGGTAAAGCTTGCGCATTGATCACCGATGGTCGCTTCTCCGGCGGTTCTTCCGGCCTCTCTGTGGGACACATCTCGCCTGAAGCAGCGAGCGGCGGCACCATTGCGCTGATCCAGGATGGCGACATGATCGAGCTGGATATCCCGAACCGTCGTATCCATCTGGATCTGCCAGACAACGAAATCCACGCTCGTCGTGAAAAAGAGCAGGCGCGTGGCGAAGCGGCTTATACCCCGCACAACCGCGAACGTGCTGTTTCCTTCGCGCTGCGTGCTTATGCATCACTCGCGACCAGTGCTGACAAAGGCGCAGTACGCGATAAGTCTAAGCTGGGAGGCTAACAACTGATGGCTGAGTCTCAACCGCTACCCGCGTCGCCGAACGGCGCGGAGTATTTGCGCGCGGTGCTGCGTGCCCCTGTGTACGAAATTGCCCAGGTCACGCCGCTGCAAAAAATGGAAAAAATTTCATCGCGTCTCGGCAACACCATTTTGGTGAAGCGCGAGGATCGCCAGCCAGTACACAGCTTTAAGCTGCGTGGGGCGTACGCGATGATTGCCGGACTGACTGAAGAGCAAAAAGCACGCGGCGTGATCACGGCTTCGGCCGGCAACCACGCGCAAGGTGTGGCGCTTTCAGCCAGCACGCTGGGCATCAAATCACTGATTGTGATGCCGTTGGCCACGGCAGACATCAAGGTTGATGCAGTGCGCGCATTTGGCGGTGAGGCTTATCTGTTTGGTGCCAATTTCGATGAGGCGAAAGCCAAAGCGATTGAGCTGGCTGAGCAGCAGGGGTACACCTTTGTCCATCCGTTCGACCATCCGGCGGTGATTGCCGGGCAGGGCACGCTGGCGATGGAACTGCTGCAACAAGATGCGCATATCGATCGGGTATTCGTGCCGGTCGGTGGCGGCGGTCTGGCAGCGGGCGTGGCAGTGCTGATCAAACAGCTGATGCCGCAGATCAAAGTGATCGCGGTGGAGTCGGAAGATTCAGCCTGCCTGAAAGCGGCACTGGATGCCGGTGAGCCGGTGGATTTGGCACGCGTCGGCTTGTTTGCTGAAGGTGTGGCGGTAAAGCGCATCGGCAGTGAAACGTTCCGTCTGTGCAAAGAGTATCTCGATGACATCATCACCGTAGATAGCGATGCCATCTGCGCAGCGGTGAAAGACCTGTTTGAAGACGTGCGTGCGGTGGCGGAACCTTCAGGTGCGCTGGCGCTGGCGGGTATGAAGAAGTATATCCAGCAGCACGACATCAAAGGCGAGCGCCTGGCGCACGTCTTGTCAGGCGCGAACGTCAACTTCCACGGTCTGCGCTATGTGTCGGAACGCTGTGAAATTGGCGAACAGCGCGAGGCGTTACTGGCGGTGACGATCCCAGAGCAGCAGGGCAGTTTCCTCAAGTTCTGCCAGACGCTGGGTGGTCGCTCCATCACCGAGTTCAACTACCGTTATGCAGATGCGGATAACGCCTGCATCTTCGTCGGTGTGCGCTTAACACGCGGGCTGGAAGAGCGCAGCGAAATCATCAACCAATTGACTGAAAGTGGCTATAACGTCGTGGATCTGTCGGACGACGAAATGGCAAAACTGCATGTGCGCTACATGGTCGGTGGACGTCCGTCGAAACCGCTGCGTGAGCGCCTGTTCAGTTTTGAATTCCCGGAAGCACCGGGCGCACTGCTGAAGTTTTTGCAGACGCTCGGCGCGCACTGGAATATCTCACTGTTCCACTATCGCAGCCACGGTACCGATTTTGGCCGCGTGCTGGTGGCATTCGAAGCTAACGACCAGGAGCCGAATTTCGACACCCATCTCACTGCATTGGGTTACGAGTGGCACGATGAGGCGAACAACCCGGCATTCCGCTTCTTCCTCGCCGGGCAGTAGTTACAGCAGGTTCCAGAACGCATTGATAAGCGGCTCCCCGAGCCGCTTTTTTTGTACACACACGCCTAATTCAAGCGGCGCGACCGACTCGACATTCTCCAGCGTCAACACACGATTACGCACCGGTTCCGGGCTATTCTCCAGTACCACATCCGGCAACAACGCAATACCACATCCCAGCGCCACCATCGAAACAATCGCCTCATGCCCAGAGACCGTGGCATAAATTTGCGGATTGGGAATGCGATGGCGACGGAACCACAAATCGATACCGCGTCGCGCAGGCCCTTGTTCCGGCAGAATAAACGGAATCTGTGACCAGTCTGGATCGTCCTGAGTGGCCTGGCTGCGTACCGGACAAGGCAGTGCCGGGGCGATCAGCACCAGCGGAATGATGCCTAATGGCGTAAAATCTATGCTGGCAGGCAGCGACTCGGGACGACCGGCGATCGCCAGATCCGCTTCGCCGGATTGCACCATTTCAATCGCGTCGGCGGCGTCACCGGTAGTGAGTTTGATCTCCACCTGAGGATGCTCGGCACGGAAGCGGTCGAGAATCGGCGGTAGATGACTATAGGCCGCGGTCACTGAGCAGAACAGGCGCAGCTCACCGCTGAGCGAGGGTCCATTCAGATCCATCACGTGGCGCAGTTGCTGATACTGCAGCAAGGTTTGCTGAGCAAATTGTTTGAGGCGCTCTCCCGCTTCCGTGAGCGTTACCGTGCGGTTATCACGCAGAAACAACGCGTGACCGACATCTTCTTCCAGGCGCTGAATCTGGCGGGATAGCGTGGATGGGCTAACATGCATGGCACGCGCGGTGCGGCCAAAATGGCAGCTTTCGGCCAGATGAAGAAAGAGTTTCAGGTCTCGTAAATCCATGCGCATTTCACCTCAACGTGTTGTTGCAAATTCTGCAATGTGACGTTGTTAATATATCAATTTAAGCAACGGATTTCCTGTCATATGATGGGGTCATTCGCGGCACTGAACGCAGTGTCGTTACTGAACAAAAGCAAACACAACATCTAACCGGAGTACCCATGGCTAACTACTTCAACACATTGAATCTGCGCAACCAGTTAGCGCAGTTAGGCAAATGTCGTTTCATGTCACGCGATGAATTCGCAGACGGCGCAAGTTTCCTGAAAGGTAAAAAAGTCGTTATCGTTGGCTGTGGCGCTCAGGGTCTGAACCAGGGCCTGAACATGCGTGACTCTGGTCTGGATATCGCTTACGCCCTGCGCGCAGAAGCGATTGCTGAGAAGCGTGCTTCTTTCCGCAAAGCGACCGATAACGGTTTTAAAGTGGGTACTTACGAAGAGCTGATCCCGCAGGCGGATCTGGTCGTTAACCTGACGCCAGACAAGCAGCACTCTGCAGTCGTTAAAGCGGTTCAGCCACTGATGAAAGATGGCGCAGCACTGGGTTACTCACACGGTTTCAACATTGTTGAATCAGGCGAGACCATCCGTAAAGACATCACCGTAGTGATGGTGGCGCCGAAGTGCCCAGGTACTGAAGTGCGTGAAGAGTACAAGCGTGGTTTCGGTGTACCAACCCTGATCGCCGTTCACCCAGAAAACGATCCTAAAGGCGAAGGCCTGGCGATTGCTAAAGCTTGGGCTGCGGCAACCGGCGGTGACCGTGCGGGCGTGCTGGAGTCTTCGTTCGTTGCAGAAGTGAAATCTGACCTGATGGGCGAGCAGACTATCCTGTGCGGTATGCTGCAGGCCGGTTCTCTGCTGTGCTTCGATAAGCTGGTGGCTGAAGGTCACGATGCGGCTTACACCGAAAAACTGATTCAGTTCGGCTGGGAAACCATCACCGAATCACTGAAGTTTGGTGGCATCACCCTGATGATGGATCGCCTGTCTAACCCGGCGAAAATCCGTGCTTATGCGCTGTCTGAGCAGCTGAAAACCATCATGGCGCCACTGTTCCAGAAGCATATGGATGACATCATTTCTGGCGAATTCTCTTCAGGCATGATGGCTGACTGGGCCAACGACGATAAAAACCTGCTGACCTGGCGTGAAGAGACCGGTGCAACTGCATTCGAAAACGCACCACAGTTCGACGGTAAAATCGAAGAGCAGGAATACTACGATAAAGGCGTTGTGATGGTTGCGATGGTGAAAGCGGGCGTTGAGTTGGCCTTCGAAACCATGATCGACGCGGGCATCATCGAAGAGTCTGCTTACTACGAATCACTGCACGAGCTGCCGCTGATTGCGAACACCATCGCACGTAAGCGTCTGTATGAAATGAACGTGGTTATCTCTGATACCGCAGAATACGGTAACTACCTGTTCTCCTTCGCGGCCGTACCGCTGCTGAAAGAGTTCATGACCACCCTGCAGCCGGGCGATCTGGGCAAAGCGATTGAAGGCACTCAGGTTGATAACGCGCAACTGCGTGACGTTAACGAAGCCGTTCGTCAGCACCCAATCGAATCGGTTGGTCGTAAACTGCGTGGCTACATGACTGATATGAAACGTATCGCGGTTGCAGGCTAAGCCACACACGACACCGTTTTCAGCACACGGAGAACCCCGGCTTGCCGGGGTTTTTTATGTCTGGAATCCGTACTTTAGTGTTAACACTGCACAGCATTTTGGGCGTAATGCTTGTCAGTTAAGCTGTGATGATAACGCCGTCTGGGGCCATGACACATTTATCACTGTTACCCATGTGCCCGGTCTTAAGTGTTATCTATGCGCACCGTGCAAACCGCACCCAACTTCAGCCAATAAAAAACCCGGCCTGAGCCGGGTTTCATCACGCTAACAGCAACCATCACACTGCTTCATACAGCGTCTGATTACGCGTCTCTTTACAGGCAATCAGCGCGATCAGCGTCAGTACCGCCATGGATGCCAGATAGAAGCCCACTGCCTGCAAACCGTAGTTCGCATTCAGCCAGGTGGCGATATAGGGTGCCACGGAGGCGCCCAAAATCGACGACAGGTTATATGAGAATGACGCGCCGGTATAACGCACTTCAGTCGGGAACAGTTCCGGCAGCAGTGCGCCCATTGGGCCAAACGTCAGCCCCATAATGCTCAGGCCCAACAGCAGGAAGCCCATCACCAGAATCTGCGAACCTGAACCCAGCAGCACGGGGAACATCAGGGCAAAGGCGATAATCATCAGCGTAATGGTGATCATGGTACGACGACGGCCATAGCGGTCTGCCAGCAGGCCCGCAATCGGCACCATCACACCAAAACCAATCACCGCCACCATCAACATCCACAGGAAGCTATTACGTGAATAGCCCAAGCCCGCAGGCGCAGGTGCTGTGCCGTAGCTCATGGAGTACACCGTCATGATATAGAACAGGGTATAGGTGGCCAGCATGATGAAGGTGCCGAGAATGGTCGCGGTCAGATGCTTGCTCAGCAGCGTGCCAATCGGCATTTTGACTTGCTTGTTCTCTTTCTGCACTTTGGCAAACACTGGGCTTTCATGCAGTGACACACGCACATACAGACCAATCAATACCAGGACGGCAGAGAGGATGAAGGGGACACGCCAGCCCCAGCTCATAAACTGCTCATCGGTCAGCAGCCAGGAGAGCAGCAGGAAGGTGCCGTTAGCGAAGAAGAAGCCAATTGGTGCGCCCAGTTGTGGGAACGAACCATACAACGCGCGTTTTTTCGCTGGGGCATTTTCGGTGGCCAGCAGTGCAGCACCGCCCCATTCGCCGCCTAAACCCAGGCCCTGACCAAAACGCGCCAGCGCTAACAGCAGCGGCGCGGCAACACCAATGGTTTGATAGCTCGGCAGTAGGCCGATCAAAACAGTGGAGACGCCCATGGTGAGGAGTGACGCAACCAGGGTCGCTTTACGGCCCACGCGATCGCCAAAGTGTCCGAACAGCGCAGAACCAATTGGGCGCGCGACGAAGGCGATAGCAAAGGTTGCCAGCGACTGTAGCGTGGCAACAGTAGGATCGCCCTGCGGGAAGAAAATGTGCGGGAAGATGATGACGGCCGCAGTGGCATAAATATAGAAATCGAAGAATTCGATAGCGGTGCCGACAAGCGATGCCACGACCACTTTGCCACGGGAATTGACGGGCGTGTCGTCGTGTTTATTGTCGAGTGTTTCTGTGATGGAGGCTTGCATAACTGTTTCTTAATTGTAAATGTAGACAGAGAATCTTACGCACCTGTTTTGCTGCATTCAATGGCGAAAAACCGCGTCAGAACAGGCATTTTCGGCGAAAAAGTGGATAATCTCTGAGTTGCGGCAATCGGCGGCGGATGGGAACGGGAAGTGTCACTTTTTTGGCGGGAATCTCTGCAAAAGGGCCAAATTAAAGTGACCCTTTAGCGTTTCCTGCTGGTTTTTGCTGAATTTGTAGCCAGCAGGAAACATTTTTAGCTGTTGCGGCAAATGTAACAAACTTGCTCGCTTATTTGCCCGGATGCGGCGGTGGCAATTCCTTATCATCCTTGTACTTTGCCGTGGCGATCCACGCGGCGCAGAACAGGGTCAGGCGTGCAAAGAAGTAGAAAAATGCCATTAACCCCAGCACGGAACCAAAGGCGGCACCAGACGGCGAGGTCGCCAGTTTCGGCAGCGTTAATGTCATGACAAACTTAATCACCTCAAAGCCAATCGCCGCCAGCAGCGTGCCGCGGAACAGCGCTTTTTTACGCGGCTTGTGGCGCGGCAGAATCCAGAAAATCCACAGGAATAGCAGATAGTTGGCGAAGATGGAGATCGACAGCGCAATAATGGTCATCGCCGGACGCAGCCACTCGATATCTTCCAGCCCTAAGGCATTGACGATGGCGTTTTGTGCGGCACCGGCAATCGAGGTCAGTGACAGCGTAATCACCAGCGCCAGCATCAAACCGAGCAGTGACAGCAAATCACGGGCATATTTCTTCCAGATTTTTCTTGATCATCAGGTGTGCGCTCCCATACATCGCGTGACTGGGCGCGCACCGCCTCGCGCAAATTACCCATCCAGTTTATGCCGGAGTAGAGCGCCAGCAGCAAACCGGTCAAGCCTACGGTGGCGCGCTGCTGAATAGCGGTATTCACGGTATTTTTCAGGGTATTGGCTAGCGTGGGGTCACTGATACTGTTAACGATTTTGTTGATCAACTCTGAGAGTAAATCCTGATTCGACGCCAGTACAAAACCGACTGCCGCAAAGGAGACCATCAAAATCGGTATCAGTGACAGGAAAGAGAAGTAGGTGATCGCCGCGCCAAACTGACTGCCGAGACGATCGTTAAAACGTTCCAGTGCGCGCATAAAATGCGCCACTGCCGGGATGGCCTGAAACCAGGCCGCAAAGCGTGAAACGTTCTGAATCGAACCATCCACGGTTTTGTTGCCGGTCTTAATATCAATCAGCGGCTTTTTATCAGCCGCAGGGTCTTTAGTGGGTTTGTCTGTCATAGACGATATGCATCCTGTTCACTGCGAAATTAAAATTATAGCCTGCTATGTCACATACTCCTGCAAGACCTGGCTTAACCACTCCATAAACACCCGCACGCGACGCGCGACATTGCGACGATGGGGATAAAGTAGCGAAATCGGCATAGGCTTCGCCGGGAAGTGATGCAGTACCTCCACCAACTGGCCTGACTCCAGCAGTGGCTGCACACCGATTGCCGGTACCTGAATAATGCCCAGCCCGGCAATACAAGCGGCGCGGTAAGTTTCCGTGCTGTTCACGGTCACCACGCCACCGGTTTGTACGTAATGACACTGCTTGCCATCGAAATATTCAAAACCTAATGATGGCTGCCCAAGTTGCTGGGTGTAATGCACCATCGCGTGCTGCGCCAGGTCTTCCAGACGCACCGGCATGCCGAAGCGGGAAAGGTAATCGGGGCTGGCACAGTTAATCAAGGCATGTGATCCGATTTTACGCGCGATCAGGCCAGAATCTTTCAGCTCACCCACCCGAATCACGCAGTCAAAGCCTTCGCGAATCACATCCACCTGACGGTCGCTGCTGCTAAGCTCAATCTCAACGCCGGGATAATGTTGCAGGAACTCTGGCAGACGCGGCAGGACAAAACCGGTGGCCATGGCGACCGACATATCGACACGCAGTTTGCCGCTCAAGGTGGCGGGGTCGTGCTGGAACAGGCTGTCCATGTCGTCGAGCATCGACAGCAAATCGAGACAGCGATCGTAATAAACCAACCCATCTTGGGTGAGGTGCACACGGCGCGTGGTGCGGTGGAGCAGACGGGTGCCCATTTGATTTTCCAGCGCCTGCAACTGGCGAGATACGCTGCCTTTAGGCAGACCCAGACTTTCTGCCGCACGGGTAAAACTGCCCATTTCTGCCACCCGCACAAAAACCTGCATTGCGTGAATTTTATCCATGTTGTTCACCGATTGTTGTTGTTAGTGAAACAGTGCTGCGTATTCCTATGCGTTTATAGATCAATTATTCGCGAATATCCTTAATCCGTGTTCAATTTTCCAACTGGAGCGAAACATGAGTCATAAAATTGCATTGATTACCGGCGGCAACCGCGGTTTAGGCAAGAATGGTGCGCTGAAACTGGCAGCTAAAGGCACTGATATCTTATTTACCTATCGTGGTCACGCTGACGAAGCGCAAGCCGTAGTACAAGAGATTGAAGCGCTGGGGGCGCGTGCGGTGGCGCTGCAGCTGGATGTAGGCGATAGCAGCACCTTTGACAGCTTCGTGGCACAGGTCAAAGAGACACTGCAGAAAACCTGGCAGCGAGACAGTTTTGATTATTTAGTGAACAACGCGGGTCACGGTCACTACAAACTGTTTGCGGAGACCACCGAAGACGAATTCGATGCGTTGGTGAATGTGCACCTGAAAGGGCCGTTCTTCCTGACGCAGAAGTTACTGCCACTGATTGCGGATGGTGGCCGCATCCTTAATATCTCCAGCGGATTAACCCGCATGACGCTGCCGGGTTCAGGTACCTACGCCTCGATCAAAGGTGCCATGGAAGTGTTAACGCGCTATCAGGCGAAAGAGTTGGGCGAGCGCCGGATTCGCGTCAACATTCTGGCTCCGGGTGCGATTGAAACGGATTTCGGCGGGGGGCGTGTGCGTGACACCAAAGATCTCAATAATCATATTGCCTCGGTCACCGCGCTGGGTCGTGTTGGCTTGCCGGATGATATTGGCGATGCCATCAGCGCGATCCTGAGCGATGAAACCGGCTGGGTTAACGCGCAACGTATTGAAGCCTCAGGCGGTCAGGCGCTGTAATCATTGTGCGATTTTTTTAGGTGCGCATAAATGCGCACCCTACGAAAAAAACGCATTCAACTCTGTAGGGTCGCCATTTATGGCGACCGATAAGCGCTTAATTGACATGCATGGCTGCTTTTTCACGCCTTGATGCGTTTTACAGATCAATGGTGCCATCAATCACCGTCACGGTCTGGCCACCAATCCAAATTTTATCGTCGCGGAAGCTTACCTCAATCCGTCCTTCACGCTGAATGGCGCTGCCCTGACGTGCGCGATAATCCTGCGTTTTACTCTGCGCGGCAAAGTAGCGCGCCAGGCAGGCGTTGGCGCTGCCAGTGACCGGATCTTCGGTCAAACTGCCGTTCTCAACCAGCAACGCGCGCACTTCAAACTGTTCACTGCAATCAGCCGGCAGTGGGCCAAATAGGGAGGTACCATTGACGTCGGCGTGTTTATGCAAACGCTGAAGATCCGCGGCGCTGGCCTGAACATCCAGTACTGACTGCGCGCTGCGCATCGGAATCAGCAGCCAGCGAATTCCCATATCCACAATAGTTGGCGTCTGGCTGGCATCAAAATCTTCACTGTTCAGCGCACTGCTCATCAGTGCATCATCAAAGGGGGTCAGCGTGACTTCCGGTGCGGCAAAAGCCAGCGCGCCATCTTCGCTGATGCGCACATCCACCAAGCCGACACCGCACTCTTGCACGATTTTACCAGGCGTTTTTACCGTCCAACCCGCTTCCAGCAGCGCGTGCGCGGTGCCGAGGGTGGGATGGCCAGCAAAGGGCAACTCTCCTTCGGTGGTAAAAATGCGTACCCGGTAATCCGCTGCGGCATCTTGAGGCGGGAGCACAAAGGTGGTTTCGGACAAATTGGTCCAGCGCGCGATCGCGGCCAACTGCGCATCGCTTAATCCCTGTGCATCCATGATCACCGCCAGCGGATTGCCCTTAAACGCTGATGAGGTAAATACATCCACCTGCTTAAACGCGACTTTCATTGTCTCTCCTTGCTCGTTGAGGTTGTCTGAAATTGGGATTTACATCCTGCTTATTGCGCAAGCGCAGCAACAGGGCTATGAATAGATTAAGAATTCTGGAATCGGAGTCCGCTATGTTAAAAGTCTTGGGTCGTACTTCATCAATCAACGTGCGTAAAGTTCTGTGGCTATGCTCAGAACTCGACCTCGAATATGAGCACGAACCTTGGGGTGAAGACCCACTCTCACTGCACTCGGCGGAATTTATGGCGCTCAATCCCAACGCCATGGTGCCGGTCATCATCGAAGATGACTTCGTGATGTGGGAATCCAACGCCATTTTGCGCTATCTCGCCAACAGCAACGGCGGTGACTGGCTCTACCCTGAAAACCCGCGTGCGCGTGCGCCGGTCGATCAGTGGATTGACTGGCAAGCCACGGAACTCAACACCTCATGGCGCTATGCGTTTATGTCGCTGGTGCGTAACTCGCCGGCGCATCAGGATCCGCGTCTACTGGCGGCCGCCATTAAAGGCTGGACGCACACCATGAATATTCTCGACCAGCATCTGCAAAAAACCGGGCGCTATGTCGCAGGCCGCAACTTCTCGCTGGCCGATATTCCTGTCGGCCTTGCGGTGAACCGCTGGTTTGAAACGCCGCTTGAGCACCCTGATTTCCCGGCCGTGCAACTCTATTATGAGCGCCTGACCGAGCGTGAGGGTTACACCACCTGGGGCCGCAACGGCAAACCCTGATCCTGTCCTGGCGCAAGGCCTGTGATTTCACAGGCCAGCGCGCCGGTGCGTTTTATTGCCCACGTATAACGTTCATCAAACGGATAGCAGCAAGAGAGACGCAGCGCGTGCTTGTAGCGATCGCTCAACGTGTACAGCGCACCCGGCGTGACACAAATCTGCTCCTGCAATAACCGATGAAACATCTCCACGGTATCGACCTTGCCTGGCAGCTCCACCCAGAACACAAAGCCACCGCGCGGCAGGGTAGCGCGCGTGCCCACGGGAAAATGCCGCGCCATAATGCCGCGTGCGGCATCAAGATTGGCGGCATAACGGCGTCGCAGCGAACGCAGATGGTGATCGTAACCGCCGCTGGCGAGAAATTCGGCCAGCGTTTCACTCAGGAGCTTTGACTCCGTCATCGATGACACCGCTTTCAAGCGTGCAATGGTGTCGTGAAAACGGCCTGCGGCCGTCCAGCCCACACGGAAATCCGGTGCAACCGTTTTGGTGAAGCTGGTGCAGTAAATCACCCAGCCTTCGCTATCAAAGGCTTTCACCGGCGGCGACAGCGGCCAGTCAAACTGCAACTCGTCATACAAACCATCTTCGATAAGCGGAATATTGTAAGTGTTTACTAACTTCGCCAGCCGCTTTTTATTCTCCAGCGGCATCACATAGCCGAGTGGGTTCTGTGCGCCTGGCATGGCGATAAGCGCCTGAATACGTTTCTCTTGCAGCAGCATCTCTAGCGCATCCAGCGACAAGCCTTGCTCTGGATCGGTCGGTATCTCCAGCGCTTTCAAACCGAGTGATGCCAATAGCGGGAACAAGAAAAAGTAGGTGGGGGACTCCAGTCCCACGCAGTCACCGGGTTTTGTCACCGCCCGCAATGCCAGTTGCAGCGCTTCCATGCAGCCGTGGGTGAGAGTGATCTCTTGCGCCGTAAGATTGATGCCGGTATGCAGACTGCGTCGCGCAATCTCCTCCCGTAAGCGCTCACTACCCGGCGGAAGGGCATAACGTCCCAGCATGGCAGGATCGCGACGTAACAGAGAGGCGGTAATACGCGCTAAACGCACCGACGGGAACAGCTCACTGTCCTGCGGGCAGGCCAGGGAAATATTGGTGTAGTCCGGATTGTTCTGTGCCGCAAACACCTGCTCGATCAGGTCCAGTTTCTGCGTGCTGGGATCGTTCATTTTCGCGGGTAAAGGTTTTATCGGACGAACAACCGCTGGCAGGACGCCGCGCACGTAGTAGCCCGATTGCGGTCTGGCTTCAATCAGGCCGCGATCTTCGAGAATTTGCCAGGCATTCAGCACCGTGTTCACGCTCACCTGATGAGACTGCGCCACACGGCGAATGGCGGGCAGGCGTTTACCCGGCTTCAACGTGCCTTGATGAATCGACTCGGCAAAGCTGTCTGCCAGCTGCTGATAAAGGGTTTGACCCGAGGAAAGGGGAAGGGACACAAAAGCCTCCACACGCGATGGGTACAATTTAAAATTTGCGTAACTGTATCCATCACAATAGTCGTTTTGTGTCTCTGTTTCCATCGCGCTGCACACATTAGCATGGTGTTAACTCTGGACCATCAAGGAACGCACCATGCTCGACCCCTCTTTCTTTAGCTACGTCACCGTCATGTCGATCACGCCAGGTCCGAACAACTTGTTGCTGGCCACGTCGGGCGTAAATTTTGGCTTTAAGCGCACTCTGCCCATGCTGTTCGGCATTCTGCTGGGATGTGCAGTACAGATGTTACTGGCGAGCATGGCGTTGGACCTGCTGCTGCACTGGATGGCATCGATTCGGTTGCCACTCACGGTAGTGGGGTGCAGTTATTTACTGTGGCTTTCATGGAAAATCTTCCGCGCCGCTGCCCCAGAAGCGCGTGAACGCCCTCGCCCAATGACGCTGGTGGGCGGCATCTGTTTTCAGGCGGTGAATCCGAAGGCTTGGTTAATGGTGACCAACGTGGCATTGATGTATGCCAACGGCAATGGCGTGATAACGGTTCTACTGGGATTCGCCGCGCTGAACTTGCCCTGCATCCTGATCTGGGCCGCGTTGGGCGATCGTCTGCGCACGCATTTACAGGTGTCGTGGAAACGCCAGGCATTTAATAGCCTGATGGCGCTGTCGCTGGTCGCGACAACCGGATGGATGTTGTATGACGCGGTGTTGCTGAGTTAAATCGAGGTGCGCAGATATGCGCACCTGGCAAAGTGTGGTTTCAAAGTCCCACCAGGCTCTCCAAAGGGATGCCAAACTGCTTATGGAGATTACGGATCATCTCCAGGGACAAAGAGCGTTTACCGTTTAACACCTCATAAACGCGATTACGGCGACCAATAGCAGGCTCCAGATCTTTTGCCGTTAAGCCTTGCTGCTCCATGCGGAATTTTATCGCCTCAATGGGGTCAGCAGCTTCAATGGGATAATGTTCTTTTTCCCACGCCTCAATCAGCATACTCATCACAATCATATAATCGCTCTCAGGCGTACCCAGCGCAGGGACATCATCAAAGAGCGGGGAGATTGCCTCAAGAGCCGCTTCGTAATCCAGTTCGGTGTGGATAGGTTTAATGGTCAGTGTCATTTACGTTGCTCCACTGTATTTGCGTCAATGGCATCGTATTCCCGGTGTGTGCCGATAAATTTTATAAACATCAGCTTTTGCGGGTAGGCGATGGCCGCAACCAGTCGATAATCATTTCCCTTAATGTTGAATACCACGCGGCTGCCTTTAAGAATGCTGGCACTGCGGTATTGATCCTTGATGTCTGCCGGATTTGACCAGTTGGCCTTTTGCGCTTCATCAATCCAGGCTCTCAACGGCTGAGCTGAGTCGGGGTTCGCCGTCATGAACTCCCTGAGTGACCTTACCGATATGATTCTCATCTCGCGCATCTTAGTCCCGCATTGGGACTATAGCAAATCTAAATCCCAATTTGGGACAATTCTCGCAAAGAACATAAAAAAGGCCGCTTGCGCGGCCTTATCAACATTATCTGGCAATCAAGATTGCCGGGTTACTTCCCCACCACGTGAGCGGTTTCGCGCGCTTCGTCGTTCGCCGCGTCTGGGGTGACCGCAGGCGCGTAATCGAGTTGCAGTACGCGGCTGGTTTCCGCCAGAATCTTCTCGGTCAGCGCCACATCACCATTCATCTTGCGGCCCCAGGTTGGGATCACCGCACGGATTTTGGTCTGCCACTCAGGCGAACGCATCTGCTCTGGGAAGGCTTTCGCCATCAGCTCCAGCATGATTGGCGCAGCGGTTGAAGCACCTGGCGAGGCACCCAGCAACGCAGAAATCGAGCCATCTTGCGAGGTCACCACTTCGGTGCCAAGGCGCAACACGCCGCCCTCTTTCTCATCATTCTTGATGATCTGCACGCGCTGGCCAGCCGTTACCAGACGCCAGTCTTCCTGCTTCGCTTGTGGTACGTAAGCACGCAGGGCTTCCATACGATCGTCTTCGCTCTGCAATACCTGATCGACCAAGTATTTCACCAGATCGAAACTTTTCAGCCCGACCTGTACCATCGGCAGCAGGTTACTGGTGTTCATGGCACCAAACATATCCAGCAGCGAGCCTTGCTTCAGGAATTTAGTCGAGAAGGTGGCGAACGGGCCAAACAGCAGCACCTGTTTGCCATCCAGCACGCGGGTATCCACGTGTGGCACGGACATCGGCGGTGCACCAACGCTGGCTTTACCGTACACCTTCGCCATGTGCTGTTGCACCACGTCTGGGTTTTCGGTCACCAGGAAAGAGCCGCCCACCGGGAAACCGGCGTAGCCTTTCACTTCTGGAATGCCGGATTTCTGCAGCAGTGGCAGCGCTGCGCCGCCAGCACCGATAAACAGCTGGCGGGTGATCAGTACGCGATTTTCACCGCTGGTCAGATTATGCAGGCTGACCTGCCAACGACCATCACTCAGGCGCTTGATATCACGCACTTCCTGGCGCAGACGCAGGCGGAAATTAGGTTTCTTCTCTAAAGAAGCAATCAGTTGGCGCGTGACTTCACCGAAGTTCACGTCAGTACCCATGTCGGTCCAGGTGGCGGCCACTTTCTGCTTGCTATCGCGTCCATTCATCACCAGTGGGATCCACTGGGTGATCTGTTCGCGGTCTTCAGAATAATGCATGCCACGGAACAGGGTACTTTTCTGCAGTGCCTGGAAACGTTTGCGCAGGAATTCAACGTTATCGTCGCCCCAGACAAAGCTCATATGCGGCGTGCTGTGAATAAAGCTTTTAGGGTTGCGCAGGTTGCCCTTCTGAACGTGGTACGCCCAAAACTGACGGGAAATCTGGAAGGATTCGTTGATCGCCACCGCTTTGGCAATGTCGATGCTGCCATCCGCCTTCTGTGGCGTATAGTTCAGCTCGGCCAGCGCAGCGTGACCGGTACCGGCATTATTCCAGCCGTTGGAGGACTCCACCGCGACATCATCGAGGCGTTCCACCATTTCAATCGACCAGTCTGGCTCCAGATCCTGCAGCCATGTGCCTAAGGTCGCACTCATTACGCCTGCACCAATCAGCAGAACGTCAACGTCTTTTCGTTCCTGAAGTTTTGCGCTATCCATGCCAGCGGCGGCTAGCGCCAGGTTTACCGCAGTGTTGCTCATGAGGCGACATCTCCTCTCTCTGTTGACCTGAAGCTCAACAGGTTCGCAGGCGAAACAGCCACGCTTCTTTCGAGCGCGTCGCGCTGTTTCTCAAAGGTTAAGACTCAGGTTTAAGTCATGGGGACGATAACGGTTAACTGCACGTTATGCATATGCATTTGAATATAACATTCTCGTATCGGAATTAAACGTTTGTTTATTTTTTAAAGGCGGAAATGATTCAGCATAAGAATTAATCAGCTCAACCCCGCTGGTATAAGGGATTTTTATCCCTTAATCAGAGAGTTATGGTAACGCAGTTGTTGCAATATTGTGAGGGTGAAAGGCAGGGGAATGATTGCTTAGTGAGCTGGATCACAACTTAACATTATGATTAAATTGATTTAATGTGAAATTGATTTTTTATGCGGTTTTTCTGTTGCGCAATGTTTCGCCAGGCTCTGTAAAAATAATGTTACATTCCTGTGGATCTTAAATTATCTGCCGCGTTCTGCTTTGGTCAGAAGAAAAATGCATCACGCAGCGGATAACATCATGCCTTGGACCAGAGGCGCCAGGCGAAACGGATGACGAAAAATTCAATCGCGCCGAGGATCAGGAACCACAGGCAGAAGACGATGGTGTAAAGCTGATTTACATCCTGCAAATGTAAATTCTCCTGCAGTTGCCTGGCCAGCGTGACGCCAAACTGAGGTGCTGGCAACAGCAGGGCAGAGAGAAAGCCCAGCAGCAAAATACCACCAGGGATGATTAACGTTTCAAACGGGTTTTTCATCGCAGTTTTCCTATCAATAAGCGCGGGCATTAGCGCACAAAAGGGCGTTAGGGTGCAATCCCCGTGCCGCTCAAGCCTCAGAATTTTCTTCAATTCCATTCACTTAGCGATATAAATAGCGCAAGTTAAGAGTTATAGCCTTTGCTATACTTAAATCCATGATTTTACTGTCTTTTTTTTGGCTTTTTTGCGTGCTAGACTGCGCGCACTTTTTTATTACTGAACAATAGATGCGGAAAATTGCCTGTTTGAACGCTTTTTCCGCGGCATTGATTGAAAACCCATGACATTTATCGCAACTCTGATTCTGGCCTTTGGTATGTCAATGGACGCCTTCGCCGCAGCACTGGGCAAAGGCGCATCCTTGCATCGCCCGAATTTCAAAGAAGCGCTACGCACGGGCTTAATTTTTGGTGTCATTGAAATGCTGACACCGCTGATTGGCTGGGCCATTGGTCTGGCTGCCAGCCGCTACATTATGGCTTGGGATCACTGGGTGGCATTTGGCCTGTTAACCGTACTCGGCGGCCGTATGATGATGGAAGGTTTTCGTCAGACGGCGGATGAGCCGTGCGAGGCGCCACAGCGTCATGGCTTTATGGTGCTGGCACTGACAGCGGTAGCAACCAGTCTCGATGCGTTGGCGGTGGGCGTAGGCCTTGCCTTCCTGCAGGTGAACATTATTTTGACGGCAGTCACCATTGGTGCCGCCACCACTATTATGGCGACCACCGGCGTGATGGTGGGACGTTTCATTGGTCCGGTGATGGGCAAGTGGGCAGAAGTGTTGGGCGGCGTGGTGTTAATTAGTATCGGTTGTACCATTCTCATTGAGCATCTGAATCTGTTCAGCTAACTATACCCGTTATACTTCGAACCGCAGCTGCGTTGGCTGCGCGTGCTCACCCCAGTCACTTACTGATGTAAGCTTCTGGAGATTTACCCACTTGCTGCAGTTCGAATTATTTAGGGTATTGAATCCCCATTTTTGTGATCTGGTTCAAAAATATTTGCGTGAAAAATGCGCGTTAGTTATACTTTTCGCATAT
Source organism: Type-D symbiont of Plautia stali (assembly GCF_001485335.1). Classification (NCBI taxonomy): domain Bacteria; kingdom Pseudomonadati; phylum Pseudomonadota; class Gammaproteobacteria; order Enterobacterales; family Enterobacteriaceae; species Type-D symbiont of Plautia stali. Next base: position 25,432 of record NZ_BBOC01000015.1, read on the forward strand.
TTCTTCAACAATTTTTGAGACAGGTAATCATGAAACGCTTTTTCCGCTACGTGTTCCGCACTTATGTAAATACATTCAAACACGTGCCGCCCGGAGCACTTAACTAATTACCCGTCAATGTTAGATGTAGGGGCGCGCCTTGGTGCGCCCGCTGGCGGCCTGAAGGCCGCCACTGCGATATAATCCCTTCCTTGTTGCGATTCGAATTATTTAGGGTATTGCACCAGTGAATGGCCCTATGATTTTCTTATCTCTCCACGCTTAACACTCAACAAATCCTGTTCTAAACCCTCATTCAGCACTGGCACCATCAGTTTTTGATCTGGCTATAGCCTGACGTTATACCCCGCCACCAAACAAGCATTCGTCACCTTTTTCTCCGCATGGAATAGTCGATTCAGGCCCTCTAACCCGTCTGAAACGAGAAACATCATGCTGATCCCTCAACCCTATTTACTGTTCCTTGGCGATGTCACCGATCCACTGGCTGCTAAAACTGCGCGCGGCATTCATGTCTGGCGACCGGAGCAGTGCGTGGGCGAAATTAAACTGCCGGGCTGTACTGTCAGCCTGGGTCTGGACGTGCTCGATATTGCAACGGCAAAAGAGCGTGGGGCAAAAACCCTGGTACTGGGTACCGCTAATGCCGGTGGCTATCTGCCTGAGCACTGGCTTGAAACCGTAAAAGGTGCCATCAAAGCCGGTATGAACGTGGCCAGCGGTCTGCATCATCGTCTGGTGGATGAGCCGGAGCTGGTGGCGTTAGCGCAAGAGTTTGGTGTGGAACTGTTCGACCTGCGCCATATGCGTCCAAAACTGAATGTCGGCAGCGGTAAAAAGCGTACAGGTAAGCGAGTGCTTACTGTTGGCACCGACTGCTCGGTGGGAAAAATGTACACATCACTGGCACTTGAAGCCGCGATGCGTGAGCGCGGCATGAAAGCCGATTTCCGTGCCACCGGCCAAACCGGCATTTTGGTGGCGGGTGAAGGGATTGCGATTGATGCGGTGATTGCCGACTTCATCGCCGGTGCGGTTGAAGCGCTGTCACCGGCTAATGACGCCGACCACTGGGATATCGTGGAAGGTCAGGGTTCCCTGTTCCATCCTTCTTATGCGGGCGTCAGCATGGGTCTGATCCATGGTGCGCAGCCGCACTGGCTGGTGATGTGTCATGAGATGGGCCGTCCACATATGCGTCATTTGCCGCATCAGCCGATGGTCAGCCTGACAGATTGTGTTGAAGCCAACCTGCGCGCCGCTCATGTCACCAGCGACAATGTGCAACTGGCCGGTTTCGCCATCAACACCTCCAACTACAGCGAAGCGGAAGCGCGCGCCTTCTGCGCAGAAGTCAGTGCCGAATTCGGCGTGCCAGCAACCGACCCAGTGCGTTTTGGTATTGCAGATATCGCGGCATTGCTGCAGGAGCGTGGCTAATATGCGGCGCATGCAGATTGAAGTGCTTGAGCTGCCGCTGGCGCGTCCCTTTGCGATCTCACGTGGCACACGCACGGCTGTAACCGTCATCCGCGTCACGCTGGAGCAAAACGGTTTTATTGGTCGTGGCGAATGCACACCGACGCCGCGCTACGATGAAACGACAGACAGCGTGCAGGCCGAACTGGAAACGCTGCGCGAGGATGTCGAAGCAGGCTTAAGCCGTCTCGATCTGCAACGTCGTATCTCTGCGGGTTCAGCGCGGAATGCGCTGGACTGCGCGCTGTGGCGTCTGGATGCAGCACTCGCCAAACAGACGCTGTGGCAACAGTGTGAGCGGGTTGCTCCGCCTTCGGTGATTACCGCTGAAACCTTAAGCCTCGATTCGGTTGAAAACATGGCCGCGGCGGCGGCGGATGCGGTTTCACGTGGTGCCATCCTGCTGAAAATTAAACTGAATCGCGATGAGATTCTGGAAAAGGTTGCGGCGATTCGCGCCGTTGCACCGCGTGCCACGCTGATCATTGACGCCAACGAAGCCTGGTCAGGTGTGGATCTGCACAGCCTGCTCACCGCTTTGCAAGCCTACAACATCGCCATGGTCGAACAGCCACTGCCTGCCGGTCAGGATCAGGACCTGCAACGTTTTCCCCATCCCATTCCGGTGTGTGCCGATGAAAGCTGCCACACCCGTGAAGATATCGCGCAGCTGCGCAATCGCTACGAGATGATCAACATCAAGCTGGATAAATGTGGCGGTCTGACCGAAGCCTTGGCGATGGTCGAAGAAGCACAGAAGCTGGATATGCGTTTGATGGTGGGCTGCATGTTGGGCTCTTCACTGGCGATGGAAGCCGCGCTGCCGGTGTCGATTGCCGCCGAGCATGTCGATCTGGATGGCCCGATTTGGCTGGCCGCCGATAGCTCACCTTTCCTTACCTACGCTCAAGGCCGGATCCGGCTGTAACCGCACGAGGCAACGATGACGGACACTTTACTTACTCCCAACGCCGCCAGCGTTGCCGGTTCCGCGCCGGTCCTCGCGATTCAGGATCTCAGCGTCTCGTTTCGCGGCCGCAGCGGCGAAAACCAGGCTCTCAAAGGCATCAGTTTTGCGATTCATCCGGGCGAAATTGTCGCCGTGGTGGGCGAAAGCGGCTCAGGAAAATCGGTCACGTCGCTGGCGGTGATGGGCTTACTGGCAGCATCGGGGCGCATCGATCGCGGCAGCATGCAGTTCCGCGATCGCCAAGGCAAAGCGCATGCCCTGGAGAAGCTGGATGAAACACAGCGCCGTGCGTTACGCGGCCGTGAGATGGCGATGATTTTTCAGGAGCCGATGACCTCGCTCAACCCGGTATTGCGGGTAGGCGATCAGCTCACGGAAGCGCTGCGCGATCACCAGCTGTGTGATAAGCCCACGGCGGATGCACGTGCGCGTGAACTGCTGCGTCAGGTGCGTATTGCTGATGTCGATCGCATCATGAAAAGCTACCCGCATTCGCTGTCGGGTGGCATGCGTCAACGCGTGATGATCGCGCAGGCATTGGCCTGCGATCCCCAGTTGTTAATTGCCGATGAACCGACCACCGCGCTGGACGTAACGGTTCAGGCGCGCATTCTTCACATCCTGCGCGATCTGCAACGTGAAAAGCAGATGGCGGTACTGTTTATTACCCATGACATGGGCGTGGTGGCGGAAATCGCCGACCGTGTGGTGGTGATGCTGCGCGGTGAAGTGGTTGAGGAGGGTACGGTCGATGAGATTTTCAACGCCGCTCAACATCCTTACACCCAAGCCCTGCTCGCGGCGGTGCCCAAGCTCGGCGATATGCGTGAGCACAGCTGGCCGCAGCGTTTCCCATTGCTGGGTGCGCCACACAGCCATAACGCGGAACAGCGCACCGCCCGTTATGACGAAACCCCACTGCTGGATGTGCGTGGCCTGAAAGTCTATTACCCGATCCGCAGCGGAATCTTCTCCGCGCTGACGCATCAGGTGCACGCGGTCGAGCAGATCGACTTCAGCTTATGGCCGGGGGAAACCTTAGCGATTGTCGGCGAGAGCGGCTGTGGCAAATCCACCACGGGCCGCGCGCTGATGCGTCTGATCAACAGCCATGCCGACAGCATCCATTTTCAGGGCAGTGAAATCGCCGATCTCAAAGAGGCGCAGTTCCAGCCGCTGCGTCGTGAAATCCAGATGGTGTTTCAGGACCCGTATGCCTCACTCAATCCACGACTCACCGTTGGGTTCACCATTGCGGAGCCCCTGTTGCTGCACGGTTTGGTGAAGTCGCTGGAGGAAGCCACGCCGCAGGTGAATGCCTTGCTGAAAAGCGTCGGTCTGTTACCGGAACATGCCCAGCGTTACCCGCATGAGTTCTCTGGTGGCCAGCGTCAGCGCATCGCCATCGCGCGTGCCATGGCGTTGAAACCCAAAGTCATCATTGCCGATGAAGCGGTGTCCGCACTGGATGTGTCGGTGCAGGCGCAGGTGGTGAATCTGATGATGGACCTGCAACAGCAAACCGGTGTGGCATGGATTTTCATCTCGCATGATATGGCGGTGGTGGAACGCATCGCTAATCGCGTGGCGGTGATGTACCTCGGCCAGATTGTTGAACTGGGGCCACGTCAGTCGGTATTTAACCAACCGCAACATCCTTATACCCAACGTCTGCTGGCCTCGGTGCCGGTGGCCGATCCACAGAACCGTCAACCCCGCATTTTCGAAGACAGCGAGATCCCCTCGCCGCTGCGCAAAGTGGGCGAAACGGTCACAAAACCCCGTTATCGCCAGGTTGCGCCGCAACACTGGGTCGCTGACGACATTGCATCGCGCTAACGCTCAATACCAGGAGATTTCATGAAATCGAATTTTCGCCGTGCTTCACTGGCTGTTGGATTGACCCTCGCGCTGGCTGCTGCCGCGCAGGCGCAGGATCTGCGCATCTCAATGTATGCAGATATCACCGGGCTGGACCCGCATGATACCTCGGACAACGTCAGCTACTCCGTACAGAGCGGTATCTTTGAACGTCTGTTCCAGTTTGATGCCAAGATGAAGCTGCAACCCTGGCTGGCGACCAGTTACACCAGCAATGACACCGCCACCGAATTTACCCTGACGCTGCGTAAAGGCGTCACCTTCCAGGACGGCACGCCTTTTGATGCCGAGGCGGTAAAAGCCAACCTTGAACGCCTGGCCGATCAAACCAAAGGGCTGAAGCGTAATAGCCTGTACAAGATGATTGCCAAGGTCACGGTGCTGGCACCGGATCAGGTGAAAATCGATCTTAACCAATCCTTTGGTGCCTTCATCAACACCCTGGCGCACCCGTCTGCGGTGATGTGGAGCCCGGCGATCCTCAAGCAGTATCCAGAAGAAGCTCAGCTGCGTTTACACCCGGTCGGCACCGGGCCGTTCAAGTTTGTCGAGTGGCAGCCAGGCAAAGCGGTTTCACTGGTGAAGTATGATGGCTACTGGCAGAAAGGTTGGCCGAAGGTGGATAAAGTGACCTTCTCTCCCAGCCCAGAAGACGCAACGCGCGTAGCGGCACTGAAATCAGGACAGGTCGATGCGATCTGGCCACTGCCATCGGATCTGATCGCCACTGTACAGAGCGACAGCAAATTAGCGATCCAACGTGATCCAAGCATTTATCTCTATTACATGGCGATCAACACCCAGCATAAACCGCTGGCCGACGTGCGAGTGCGCCAGGCGATTAACTACGCCATCGACCGCGATCTGTGGCTGAAAGTGGCGTTCGCCGGTATGGGTAAAGCGGCTACCTCTGCCATGCCAGAGGGGGTGCAGTTCTACCAGAAGCAGACTGAGCCAAACTACCGCTATTCCGTGGACCAAGCCAAAGCACTGTTGAAAGAGGCGGGATACCCGAACGGGCTGGATCTTAAACTCTGGACCACCAATGCCACCGCCAGCGTGCGTGCAGCACAGGTATTGAAAGCGCAGCTGGCGACTGTCGGCATTCGCGCCACCGTGACGCCAATGGATTCCGGCACGCGCAACGCCAAGCTGTGGGGCGTGAAAGATCCGAAGCAAGCAGAATTTGACCTCTACTACGGTGGCTGGTCAACATCGACCGGCGATGCTGACTGGGCACTGCGTCCGCTGTATGCCACCGAATCCTGGGTGCCAACCTCGTATAACGTGTCCTACTTCAGCAACCCGGATGTGGATAAAGCCATTGCCGGTGGTTTAGCCACGGCCGATCCGGCCAAGCGCGGCGCAGCCTATGCCGAAGCGCAGAAACTGTTGTGGAAAGATGCACCTGTCGCCTTCCTCGGCACGCCAGATAACCTGGTGGGTAAACGCAGCAACCTGAGCGGTGTGTCGATGCTGCCGGATGGCAATTTCCTCTATACCCAAGCGGCATTTAAGTAAGGCGATGCGGGTATTGGTCGCCATAAATGGCGACCCTACTTTGTAGGGTGCGCATTTTTGCGCACCTGAATACCGACCGCACTCACCATAAAGGAAGCGCATGTTCGCATACATCATTCGTCGCCTGCTGGAGATGATCCCCGTCCTGCTGGTGGTCTCGCTGCTGGTGTTCGGCTTTATCAAGTTGTTGCCGGGCGATCCGGCGCGCATTTACGCCGGACCTGATGCGCCAATCGAAGCGGTCGAAGCCGCACGCCAGCATCTGGGCCTCAACGATCCGTTGCCGCAGCAGTACGTTAACTGGATCGGTGGATTACTGCGTGGCGATCTTGGTGTGACCTATCGCACCCAACAGCCGGTGCTGGACGTCATCAAACAGGGCTTTATGCCTACGCTGTGGCTGGCGCTGGCAGGGTTTGCCTGGTCAGTGATCCTCGGCTTGTTCCTCGGCGTTTTCGCGGCGCTTAAACGCGGAAAATGGCAGGACTGGACGCTAATGAGCGTCGCCGTGGGCGGCATCTCAATGCCGACCTTCTGGCTGGGGTTACTGCTGATCCAGTTCGTCGCCATGCCGTTTGGTCTGTTTTCGGTCAGTGGTTTCAATAAAGCCAGTGACATCATTCTGCCCGCCATCACTCTCGGTTCCTCCGTGGCCGCCGTGATGGCGCGCTTCACCCGTTCCGCCTTCCTCGAAGTGGCACAGGAAGATTATGTGCGTACCGCCAAGGCCAAAGGGCTACGCAACCGGCTGGTAACGTGGAAACACGTGATGCGTAACGCACTGATCCCGGTGATCACCATGTTGGGTCTACAGTTCGGTTTTCTGCTCGGTGGATCGATCGTGGTGGAGAGTGTCTTCAACTGGCCGGGATTGGGCTGGCTGTTGATCGAGTCGATCAAAGCACAGGATCAACCAGTGATTCAGGCGTTGGTGATGCTGTTCGTGTTTGAATTTATTGTGATTAACCTGCTGGTAGATCTGCTTTACGCCGTGGTCAACCCAGCCATTCGCCTGCGACAGGAGTCGTGATGAGTACACAATCTCTGTCTGCCGCATCACCTCAGAGCATTCGCTCGCCGTGGCGCGATTTTCTGCACGCCTTCGTGCGCAACCCGCTGGCGCTGGTGTCAGGCGGTTTTGTCTTGTTGCTGGTGCTGGTGGCGATTTTTGCCCCGTGGCTGGCACCCTGGGACCCGATGGCACCGGACTGGATGGCGCTGTCATCACCGCCGTCCTCGGCACACTGGATGGGCACTGATGAACTGGGACGCGACCTGCTAAGCCGCATCATCTATGGTGCGCGCATTTCGCTCTATGTCGGCGTGCTGTCGGTGACGTTGGGCATGGTAGTCGGTGTGTTCTTCGGCTTGCTGGCGGGCTATTACGGCCGCTGGGTGGATATGCTCATCATGCGCGGTGCTGATGTGCTGTTCGCTTTCCCGGGCATGCTGCTGGCGATTGCGGTGGTGGCGATTCTCGGTCCGGGACTGAATAATGTGATCATTGCCGTGGCGGTGTTTAGCGTCCCGGTGTTTGCCCGCATTGTGCGTGCCTCCACCTTGTCACTAAAACAAGCGGCCTACGTGGAAGCGGTGCGCTGTGCGGGCGCGCCAGATCGGGTGATTCTGCTGCGCCATATTCTGCCGGGTACGCTCTCCAATGTGATTGTCTATTTCACCATGCGCATCGGCACCAGTATTCTGACGGCAGCGGGCTTGAGTTTTATTGGCCTCGGTCCAGAACCCGATGTGCCAGAGTGGGGGAATATCCTGGCGATGAGCCGCAGCATGATGATGGCGGGCTTATGGCACGTCAGTGTCTTCCCCGGCCTGGCGATCTTTATTACCGTGCTGGCGTTCAACCTGCTGGGTGATGCGCTGCGCGATACGCTCGATCCTAAACTGAAGAGCTAAACATGGATTTTCAACAACTGCAGCGCGACTTGCTGCTGCAACGCTGGCGCAGTGAGCGACAGCTGGGACAACCGCGCAGTGCCTGTGGCCCGACCAATCGCATCAGCGATGTGCCCGGCGTGCGCGTCGGCCATCACACCTTAGACAACGGTGAGATGCAAACTGGCGTCACGGCAATTGTGCCGCCCGGCGACAACCTGTTCCTCAACCCATTACCCTGCGGTGCGGCGGTATTTAACGGTTTCGCCAAGCCGGTTGGACTGGTGCAAGTGGAAGAGTTGGGAGTACTGCAAACGCCGATCTTACTGAGCAACACGCTGGCGGTGGGCACGCTGTTTACCACTCTGGTGCGCGATGCTATCAGCCGCAACCCGGAACTAGGCCGCAGCCTGCCCACGGTGAACCCGTTAGCGTTGGAGTGCAATGACGGCTGGCTTAATGATATTCAGGCATTAGCGGTGACCGAAGCCATGGCGCAGCAGGCACTGGATTCCGCCCAGACCGATTTCGCGCGTGGCAGCGTCGGAGCGGGGCGCGGCATGAGCTGCTTCAGTCTGAAAGGCGGCATCGGTACCGCATCTCGCCTCATTCCTTCCCTGAATGCCACGCTCGGCGTGCTGGTGCTGGCCAATTTTGGTGCGCTCACCGCCCTGACGCTCGACGGTGTGCGCCTTGGCGAGATGATTGCCCCGTTGTTGCCAGAGCTGACACCACAGCGTGACGCCGGTTCCATCATCATTATCATGGCCACCGATGCCGCGCTGGATGCGCGCCAGTTGAAGCGTATCGCTAAACGCGCCGGGGCGGGGTTAGGGCGTTTGGGCAGCTATTGGGGGCATGGATCCGGCGATATCGCCGTGGCCTTTTCCACCCAAACCACGCCACAGCCGCCGGAAGATGCCGCGCTGGAACCACTGCTTGCCGCCGCCGCCGATGCTACTGAACACGCGGTGTTAGATGCCTTACTGAGCGCTGAGGCGGTCAGCGGTTTTCGCGGGCATCACCGACCGTCATTGACGGAAGTACTGGATAAACTGGCGACGACATCTCGGTCGGCATAAATGCCGCCCCTACAAAAACATGTGATACCCGTAGGGTCGCCATTTATGGCGACCTTGTTCATCACCGCACGGAACTAACATAACCTCATGAAAATCTTTATCTCTGCCGATATCGAAGGTATTGCGGGCGTGATGCGTCCGGAGCAGTGCTCGCCTGGCCATGCGGAGTACCAGCTGGCGCGTGGACTGATGGAACAAGAGGTGAATGCCGCCATCGACGGTGCCTTTGCGGGCGGTGCCACCGAAGTGGTGGTCGCAGACAGCCACGCGCAAATGACCAACCTGCGCGCGGAAAACATCGATCCGCGCGCGCGTATGGTACAGGGCAAACCGCGCGGTTTATCGATGGTGGAAGGCATTGAGCAGCAGCCGTTTGATGGCCTGTTTTTTATCGGCTATCACAGCGCGGCGGGTGAACCCGGCGTACTGGCTCACACCATCAATGGTCGTGCGTTCTGGCGTATCCACATCAACGGTAAAGTGATGGGGGAAAGCGATATTTATGCCGCTGCCGCTGCCGAGCAGGGTACGCCGCTGTGGTTAGTCAGTGGCGATGATCAGTTGCAGGGCTGGATAGCGGAGCACTATCCGTCAGTGGATTATGTCTGCGTGAAACGCGCGATCTCTCATACCTGCGCCGAATCCATCAGCCCGCAGGCGGCACAGCACGCCATTCGCCATGCCGCTACGGCCGCTGTACAGCGCGCCCGCCAGGTCAGCACCACACGCCTGACGGCACCCTATGAGATGCAATTACAGGCCAGCAAACCGGTATTAGCGGATTTATTCAGTTTGATTCCCGGTGTGACGCGCATCGATGCGGTGACCGTTGGGTATCGTGCCGATCAGATGGGCACCTTGATCAGCCTGCTCAGTGCATTCTCCTATCTGGCCAGTACGCAGTCGTAGGCATATTCTTTGCAGGTCGTACCGCATTTCCTGCTGGCTTTTGGTAACCTGCGCGCAATTTATATATAACAACGAGGCAGTCATGCAGCTCTGCGGTTTTTATCTTATTGACCAGGAAAGAAAAAGTTACGGAATCGCCTTAAATGAGGGCGTCATTGACCTCGGTTTACGCCTTGGGGGCGAATGCCCAGACCTGAAATCTTTGTTGCAACGCGGCGCGCTAAGCGACCTCGAGGCTTTTCGCACGCAGCCGGTTGATTACCCGTTTAGCGCGATCCGCTTCCTGCCAGTGGTGGAAAATCCTGGTAAAGTGTTCTGTGTTGGCATGAACTACGCTGACAAACGCAAAGAGTTTGCGGAGACTATCGAAGCCCCGACGCTGTTTGTCCGTTTTGCCGATTCACTGGCGGGGCATGAGCAGCCGTTGCTGAAACCGGCCACCACCCAAGAGTTCGATTACGAAGGTGAGCTGGCGGTGATCATCGGTAAAGCAGCTTATCAGGTCAAAGCTGCGGATGCCCTGCAGTACGTCGCCGGTTACAGCTGCTTTATGGATGCCACAGTGCGTGACATGCAGTTCACCTGGTTTACCGCCGGGAAAAACTGGCAGCAGACCGGCGGTTTTGGTCCGTGGATGACCACCGCGGATGAGATCCCCGATCCGCAGCAGTTGGCGATCAAAACCTGGTTAAATAAGCGCGAAGTGCAGAACGACACCACCGCCAGCATGGTGCATCCGGTGGCGAAAATCATCGAGTACATCTCTGCGTTCAGCCCACTGTCGCCGGGCGATGTGATCATCACCGGTTCACCGGGCGGCGTGGGTAAAAAGCGTACGCCACCGCTGTTTATGTTCCCGGGTGATGAGATAGAAGTGGAAATAGAGAAGATAGGTCGTCTACATCATTACATTGCTTAACGCCCGTCATACTTCGAGCCGCAGCTGCGTTGGCTGCGTGTGCTCACCCCAGTCACTTACTCATGTAAGCTCCTGGGGATTCTCCCACTTGCCGCGTGATTCGGCCTTCGGCCTCACCCTGCGGGCCAGCGCAAGCGCTGTTCAAAAGCGCCGTAAGGCACTTTTGTGCTGCAACTCGAATTATTTTGGGCGAGCTGTCTGTAAAAATCTCACCACGCGGCTGCGATTCAACTGCAGCCTCAGCGCCTCGCCTTCGCGCGATATCACAAACCGCTTCTCCCACGGCCCATCCTGCGCGGTGGCTAACACCCGCCCCCACCCAGCGATTGCAAACTGGCGCGTATCGCCGCCGGGCCGATGCCCATGATGAGTTTGTTGCCTTCAATCACCATCTCACTGCGCCAGGGCTGTGCAAACCAGCTACCTTGCATTTGCTCAAGGCTGGCACGGTCTGCCTGTACCGGCACAAACCGACGTGGAGCATGACCAATTTCACCGACAATCGCTGTGCCAGCATGGCGTAGCTGCATCGGGAAGGTGCTGGAGAGTGAGACCGCATCGCCGTGCGCATCGGCACGCCACAAGGTCTCACCCGCACCGAGCCAGGTGGCGGTGACGCCGTTGATCTCCAGCCAGTCGGCGGCGTCCTCCGCCACATACAGGCCAGGCGTGAGATCGTGCCCTTTCTCCGGCAGGGTGCGATTAAGCAGCGCCGCCATCACGCGCAGGGCGCTTTCCGAAGTCGCGACATCTTCGCGGTTCGCGACAATCGCCACACCCAGTTTCAGCTCCGGGTGCAGCAGGAAATAACTTTTATATCCGGCATGCGATCCACCGTGACCAAACAGCGTCTGGCTGCCCAACGTGGTGCTGGTGATGCCCAACCCATAGCCGCTGATGCGGCCATCATTCAGGCTGCGCGGTGCGGTCAGGCGTTGCAGCACACCCGCGCCTGTGCCGTTGTCTGCCAGCAGGCTTTGCAGCCAGCGCGTCAGATGGTGGATGCTGCCCGTGACACTGCCAGAGGCAGAAAGATGCAAACCGGCGCTGGCGAGCTGCCACTGTGCGCCGTTTTGCCAGTATCCCGGCACCAGCCCCGGCACGACATCAAACCAGGTTTCCGGCGCGAACAAATTGATATCCAGCGGCTCACACACATACTGTTGCAGCAGATCGTTGAACAACACGCCTTTGGCTTTGAGCGCTTCCTCCACCAAGCGATAGCCCGTGTTGGTATATGAAATCTCGCTGCCGGTCGTGTAATTGAGGTCGCCTTCCTGCGCGATAAACTCCAGTAACTCTGCGGCGCTGGTGGCGTTGTACACTGACAATCCCAGCAACGACAGGGTTTCACGCACGTCGGGCAAGCCGCTACTCATATCCAGCGCCTGGCCGACGGTAGTCTGGCCGTTAGCCCCGGTCAGCTGCGGCAGATGTTGGGCCAGCGTATCTTCCAGTTGCATGTAGCGACGGCCTGGCCCGGTCACCAGAGCGGCAAACAGATGCTTGGTGATCGAGGCAAAACGCACCACGCTGTCGGCGCTGAAGGGCGTTTGCTGGGCTAAATCGGCCAGCCCGGCGCAGTGGGTGGAGTGAATCTGATGGGCATCAAACAGCACCATGGCGCCGCCCGGCGCGCCTGGCTGCTGCCAGCTTTGGGTAATCTGTTGTGCCACCTCTGCGGCCTGTTGCCAGTTTGCGGTCATGCCGGTTCCTCCAGCGTCATGCTGAGATCGAAGAGTTGAGCGGTATGCGGATGTTGGATGCGCCGCGCGCGCAAATCATCCGCGCTCAGTTGCTCCACCATCTGACCCTGCTGCATCACCCCAATGCGCTGACACAGATGTGTCACCACCGCGAGGTTATGCGTCACCATAATGTAGGTGAGTTTGCGCTCAGAGCGTAGATCGCTGAGTAAATTGAGGATTTCGGCCTGCACCGACACATCCAGCGCGGAGGTCGGTTCATCCAGCAGCAGTACTTCTGGCTCGGCGATCAGGGCGCGGGCGATCGCCACACGCTGGCGCTGGCCGCCCGACAGTTGATGCGGGTAGCGGAAACGCACGGCGGCAGGCAGGCCAACTTCACTTAATGCCTGGCTGATGCGCTGCTCCGCGCGATCAAGCTGATGCACCAATAACGGCTCATGCAGAATGCGATCAATGGTTTGACGCGGATGCAGCGAACCGAACGGGTCCTGGAACACCATCTGCACCTGGCGATAGAAGGCGCGGCTGCGTTTAGCACTCAGCTGCATGCCGCCAAACTGCATACTGCCTTGCCAGTCGGCATTCAGTCCGGCCAGCGCGCGTAAAATGGTGGATTTACCCGAGCCGCTTTCGCCGACCATGCCAAAGCTTTCGCCGTTCGCGACGGCAAAGCTGACATCTTTCACCACCTGGTGCGCACCAAAGGCAATGCGTAGGTTATCGATTTGAATCATGGAGTTGCCTGTTAATTCTGAATGTTCTTTATCACGGTGCGCATAAATGCGTCATCGTGGCCCGTGCGGTCATTGGCCAAGTGCGCATAAATGCGCACCCTACGGGTTTGTAGGGGCGGCATTTATGCCGACCGTGTTACCAGGCGCTGGATTATTCCCGCCACGCCGCATCGCGCTGTAGTACCGGTAAACGCTCGCGAGGATGTTTCAACGACGGCAAACAGGCCAGCAACCCGCGTGTATACGGATGCTGCGCCTGCTGCAATTGCCCGGCCTCCAGCAGCTCGACGATACGTCCGGCATACATCACCGCCACGCGATCGCAAAAGTGCGACACCAGCGGCAGATCGTGACTGATCAGGATCAACCCCATACCGCGCGCCGACACCAGATCGTCAATCAACTTAAGGATCTCCGCCTGCACCGTGGCGTCCAGTGCGCTGGTGGGTTCATCCGCAATCAGCAATTCCGGGTCCGGTGCCAGCATCATGGCAATCATCACGCGCTGGCCCATGCCACCAGACACTTCATGCGGGTAGCGTTTCGCCACTGCGGCTGCATCACGAATCTTCACCTGCTCCAGCAGGTCAATCGCCGCCAGCATCGCGGCTTTGCGGCTGCCGCCTTTGTGCTCGCGCCAGGCTTCAGCAATCTGCTGGCCAATGGTCATCACCGGATTGAGCGAATATTTCGGGTCCTGCAGGATAAAGCCGACGCGCTTACCGCGAATCTGGCGCAGCACTTTCTCGCTGGCCCCGCGCAGATCAATACCGTCAAAACGCAGCACATCGGCGTTCACCTCGGCGTTGCCGGGCAGGAGCTGCATCAGGCTGCGAGCGGTCAGGGATTTGCCCGAACCACTCTCGCCAACGATGGCGAACTTCTCGCGGCCGACGCTAAAACTCACGCCGCGTACCGCTTCAAAGGTTTCAGCGCGACTGCGAAACGCAATGCGCAGGTTTTCAATTTCCACCAACATTTAGCGCTCCTTGGGATCCAGCACGTCACGCAGACCGTCGCCGAGAAAGTTAAACGCCAGTGAGGTCAGGAAAATCGCGATACATGGCATCAGCGGCACCCACCATTCGCTGAACAGGAAGCGGCGTGCGGTGGCAATCATCGTGCCCCATTCAGGCGAAGGGGGCTGTGCGCCCATACCAAGGAAGCCCAGGCTGGCAGCAGTGATGATGATGGAGCTCATATCCAGCGTGATGCGCACAATCAGGCTCGGCACACACAACGGCATAATGTGGCGCAGGATAATGCGCATTGGCGAGGCACCGGTCAGCCGGCTGGCAGCGATAAAATCGCTGTGGCGGAATTGCAGGGTCTCTGCACGTGCCAGACGGGCATACGGCGGCCAGGCGGTTAAGGCAATCGCCAGAATCGCACTCTCCACGCCGGGCTTGAGAGCGGCGACAAACGCCAGCGCCAGAATCAAACGCGGAAAGGCGAGGAAGATATCGGTGATACGCATCAAGGCCTTATCGACAATCCCCCCGGCATAACCCGCGATACAACCAATCAGCAGGCCGAGCGGGGCGGTCAACACCACCACCGCGATCACCATGCCCAGCGTGGTGCGTCCGCCGTAGATAATACGCGTCCAGACATCTCGGCCCAGCTCATCGGTGCCGAGCCAGTGAGCCGCAGAGGGTGCGGCTAAGCGGTTATCCAGATGCTGCACACTGGGGTCAAATGGCGTTAACCACGGCGCAAACAGCGCCAGCAGCAGCATCACGGCAATCACCGCTAATCCAGCCATCGCCAGCGGATTACTGCGCAGACTGAGCCACAGGCGATAACGACGGCCCCACACCGCCTGACGGCGATTCGCTGGCGTGTCATCTAACAGCCAGTCACGAGAGAAGAAGATCATTTTACGCGCGGGTCCCAAAGTCGATAAAGAAGGTCAGCCAGCAGGTTGAGCAGCACATACACCGTGCCCACCAGGAGCGTTGCACCCACTACGGGGTTCATGTCGGCGTTCATCAGAGAAGTGGTGAGATACTGGCCGAGGCCGGGCCAGGCGAAGACGTTTTCCGTTACCACCGCACCTTCCAGCAAACCGGCATAGGTCAGCGCCAGCACGGTCACCAGCTGCACGGCCACGGTAGGAAACGCATGTCGCCAAATCACCCGGCGTGAGGACAATCCCTTGGCCCGCGCGGTGATCACGAACTCGCCGCTCAATGCATTGAGCATGAAGGTGCGCGTCATACGCGTGATGTAGGCCATGCTGAAGTAAGCGAGGATTAACACCGGCTGCGCCATATGCGCCAGCGCATCCCAGAAGGCATCGGTCTCACCTGCCAGCAATGAGTCGATGGTGAGGAATCCGGTGACCTGTGGCACCATATCCTGCCAGATGATGTCCTGCCGACCTGGGCCGGGCGCAATGCCCAACACGGCGTAGAACACCAGCAGACTGAGTAATGCCAGCACGAACACCGGCAGCGAGTGTCCCGCCAGACACACCACGCGAATGGTTTGATCCACCCAGGTGCTCTGCCGCACTGCCGCCCACACGCCGAGCGGGATACCGATCAGCGCCGCGATAATGATCGCGGCCGTGGCCAGCTCCATGGTGGCGGGGAAGAAGCGCGCAATATCGGTGGTGACCGGGTTCGACGTCAGAATCGATCTCCCCAAATCGCCATGTAACAGCTGGTTGAGGTAATGGCCAAACTGGATGTAGAGGGGCTGATCCAGCCCCATTTCCACCCGCACGCGATCCACTACCGACTGCGGTGCGTTATCACCCACCGCCGCCAGCACCGGATCGGTGGGCATCACGCGACCAATAAAGAAGGTCAGTACCGACAAACCAAACAGCGTCAGCACCAGGCTTCCCAGAGTGCTGACGATTTTTTTCAGTAATGGCATCAGGCTTTTTTCACCTGATCATACGGCCACTGCTCCAGCACGGTCATGTGTACATCTTTGATGTTCTTGCCGCAGGCGACGTTTTTGGTCTTCTGCATCATAAAGATAAACGGACTCTTCTCGCGGCCTAACTGCTGAATCTGCTGATAGAGCGCGATGCGCTTAGCCGGATCTGGCTCGTGCAGCGCCTGTTCTGTCAGCTTATTAAACTCTTCATCAGACCAGCTGCAGCGCCATGCCAGGGTGCGCGCACGGGCGTTGTCGCTGTTATCGGTATTGACGCAGAAAGCTTCGGTGTTGGAGTTAGGATCGAAATAGTCGGCACCCCACACGGTGAGCGCCAATTGATGCTGACGGGCACGCATTTTGGTCAACACCTGACGGTTCTCGGCGGCAATCAGCGACACTTTGATGCCAATCGCACCCAGCTGCGTCTGAATGGCCTGGGCAATATCCGGGTAAGGCTGCATGGAGTAGTGGTCGAGGGTGATCTCGAAGCCATTCGGATAACCCGCTTCCGCCAGTAGTGACTTGGCTTTCGCCACATCTTTGTGGAATGGCGTGTCGTCCAGCGCGGCGGGGAAGCCACTCGGCAGGAAACTTTGATGGGTGATAAAGCTCATCGACAGAATGTTTTTCTGGATGCTGTCGTAGTCCAGCGCCCATTTTAGCGCCTGCCACACCTGAGGTTTTTTCAGGTATTCGTTATTGGTGTTGCACGACATCAGCATGATGGCCGACAGCGATTGATTCACCAGGGACACGCTGCTGTCGTTTTTCAGCGGTAAAAGTTGTTCAGTGGTGAGGTCATAGGCGGCATCGACATCGCCTTTCTTCACCATCAACGCCTGCGCGGCAGGGTCAGCAATGTGTTTCAGGATCACGCGCTTAATCATGCTCTGCGCGGCATATTGCGGGCTCAGCTCCAGAATCACCGTTTCACTGGCTTTCCAAGTGCGCAGGGTGAAAGCACCCGAACCGGCGCTGTGCTGCTTCAGCCAGGCATTACCAAAGTCATTGTTCTGCTGATTCGCTTCACAGGCTTTTTTCGACACGATGCTGCCCACAGTGGCGGACAGGCAATACAGCAGGAAGGTTTCTGCTGCCGGCGCGCCAAGTTTCATTTCTACGGTATGGGCATCTTTCGCCGTCACCATCTGGGTGACGTTGTCTTTGGTGAAGCCAAATTGGTTGATGATAAAGGCCGGGCTTTTATCCAGTTTAACGATACGTTCAATCGAATAGGCGACGTCTTCTGCCGTCAGTGGCGTACCGTCGGCGAATTTTGCCGCTGGATCGAGGTGGAAGGTGTAAGTGCCGTTATCGCTGCTCACATCCCAGCTTTTGGCCAGTTGGCCGACAATTTTTTCCGCATGTTGTGGATCCGGCATCACCAGCTTTTGGTACATGTTGCCGCAAATCTGACCGCCAGTGGCTTCGAAGCTTTCATGGGGGTCGAGGCTGGTGATGTTGTCGAGCTGCATGGCCATTACCAACATGCTGGGCGGGGTATCGGCAAACGCGGTGTTGAGGCTGAGATAGGAAAAAGCAGGTACGGCTGCGCATCCTGCGAGAAAACGTCTTCTGGTTACCATGACAACTCCAAGTTATTGATTATTAAAATTAAATTATTTTATTTTGCTGTTTTATGTCTTGACTTTCCCCGTGTGCAGGGGGATTAATAATGGGATTAAGTCATTTGTTTCACGCTTGAATGCTTGCCTCTTTTTGGTGCAACCTGCCCCGCTAATTGGCAGCGCTTGCGCTTTCTCCCGAACCTGGAACCGATACAACATGTCTGACACGCTTAACCTCGACATACCGGTCTTTGACGGTCACAACGATGTGCTCAATAAACTGTGGCAGCACCATCAGCCTGATGCGGTGCAGGCATTTCTGCAGGGCACCGGCCGTGGCCAAATGGATCTTCCCCGTATCCGCCAAGGAAATATGGTAGGTGGGATTTTTGCCACCTGGGTGCCATCACATCCTTTGATTGCAAGAAGTGCGCCAGACCTCTCAGATTTTCCTCAGGAAATTATTGGCGCTGCGCGTGAGGCGACTTTTTCGATGCTGGCGCTGCTGCTGCGTATTGAGCAGGCTTCTGCAGGGCAGGTGAAAATTTGCCGCAGCGCGCGCGACATTCGCGACTGCATGGCGAAAGGCGTGCTGGCGGTGGTGATGCATGTGGAAGGGGCCGAAGCGCTCGATACTCATGGTGAGCTGCTGGATATTCTCTATGCCAGCGGCTTACGTACCCTGGGGCCACTGTGGAGCCGTCCGAATCAGTTTGGTGATGGCGTGCCGTTCCTTTACCCCTCATCACCGGATATCGGCAACGGTCTGACGGCAGCGGGCAAGCAATTGGTGCGCGACTGTAACCGCCGCCGCATCATGGTTGATCTGTCGCACATGGATGAAAAAGGCTTCTGGCATACCGCGGAAATCAGTGATGCACCGCTGGTGGCGAGCCACTCCAATGCCCATGTAATTAGCGCTCAATCGCGCAACCTCACCGATCGCCAGCTGGCGGCGATCAAAGAAACCCACGGCTTTGTTGGTGTCAACTTCGCGGTGCCATTCCTGCGGGAAGATGGCGACCGTCATGCGCCGACCACCGTTGATGCCATCGTGCAGCACGTGGAATATCTGCTGGAAAAAGTGGGCGAAGATGGCGTGGGCTTTGGCTCCGATCTGGATGGCGCGACCATGCCGGGGGATATGAAAGATGTCGCCGGTTTCCCGTTGATCGTCAACGCATTGGCGGCACGCGGTTATTCGCGTGAGCTGCTGGAAAAAATCTGCCACGGCAACTGGCTGCGAGTGCTCGAAGCCACCTGGGGCGAATAATCATGCGGCTGCGTCATATTGAGGTGTTTCAGGCGATTGTGCAGACCGGCAGCATCAGTGCGGCGGCGCGATTGCTGAATGTGTCGCAGCCAAATGTCAGCCGGGTGCTGAATCATGCCGAACAGCAACTCGGTTTCGCGCTGTTTGAGCGGCGGGCGCAAGGGATGATTGTTACCGCAGAAGGGCGGCGTTTGTTACCGGAAGTGGAAGATCTCTACCAGCGTTTGCAGTCGATTACCCAGCTAACCGAGCAGCTGCGACGCGGCGAGGGACAAATTGTTCGCGTGGGTGCGGCACATGCTTTTGGTCAGATGGTGTTAGCCCCGGCGCTGGTGAACTGGCGTCAACAAGCGGCGTCGGTGAGCGTGGAGTTAGTGACTGAGCACTTCAGTACGCTGTGCCAGATGATCATGGATAATCAGCTCGATTTTGCACTGGTGTTTGGTCAGCAGGTGGATGCCGATTTGCTCGCGGAGCCGCTGTTTCAATCCTCAATGGTGGCGTTATTGCCGCAGCACCACACACATAACGCCCCCGCCACGCTGGAGTGGCTGTGCGCCAATAACCTGTTGATGATGCAGAACCATGACCCGCTGGGCCGCGTGCTGCATCGCGCCCTGCGTGATAAAGGTCTGGACCCGGCGGTGTCACTGTCGATTAAAACCTACTCGGTGATTGCGGATATGGTGCTGGCGGGCGGCGGTGTCGGCGTGGTGGATCTGTTCACCGCCTGCCGCTATGCCGACCAACTGAAATTACTGCCAGTGGCACAGCCGCTGCCGTTTGAAGTGATGCTGATCAGCCGCCGCGATCAGCCGCAATCGCAGTCAACGTTGCAGTTAAAGCAGGTGATTCGCAATAAGTTATGGGAAATTGCACGTCAGTGTGAAACGCGGTTTTTTACCAGGTCGGCATAAATGCCGACCCTACGAAATCACGTGAGATCGCTGTAGGGTGCGCATTAATGCGCACCTGGATTACACCCCATCCGTAATCGGTTTACGCACTAACACCAAATACGCCAGCGCACCCACCACCGCCACACCGGCACAGATCATCAGCGCCAGGCTAAACGACTTCGTGGTATCCAGCACCCAACCGGTGATCACCGGGGCGAACGAGGCGAAGACAAAGCTGGCGAAGTTCTGGATGCTGCCTACTGAAGCCGTCATACGCGCGGTGACGTTGGCGTGAATCAAGCCCCAGCACGATGTCCCGGCAAAGTGGATACAGAACAGGGCCATACCGATCAAGGTAACGGCGCTGGTGGTATCTGTGGCGCGGGTCACGAAGGTCGTGAAGGCCGCAGACAGCAGCATGCCGCTGACAATCGACACCTTACGCACTTTCACCGCATCCATGCCGCGACGCACCAGTGCATCCACCACATAGCCATTCAACAGCATGCCAGCTGCACCAAACAGGAATGGAATCGCCGCCAGCAAACCGGTGCTTTTCAGGTCCAGATGATAAGTGGATTGCAGATAACCCGGCAGCCAGGCAATGTACAGCCAAGCGGTGTAGTTAATGCCGCTGAAGCCAATCATCATGCCCCACATGGTGCGCTGCTTAAACAGGCCTCGCCACTCGGCAAAGCTCAGTGGCTCTTTGCGTGAAGCCACGCTGCCTGCCTGCAAATAATGAATCTCTTCAGCGCTCAGCTTGCTGTTATCGCGGTTGCGATACATCAGATACCAGCCGATGGCGAGGAACATGCCGAGCACGCCGATGGTGACGAACATGCCGCGCCAGCCCATGACCAGCATCATGGCGGCCAGAATCGGAGGCGCAACGGATAAGCCGATCATCGAGGCGGCGTTAAACATGCCCATCGGCATACCGCGATCTTTGATGTTGAACCAGTCGTTGATCACTTTAACGCCGCACGGGTTCATCGGCGCTTCACCGATACCGAGCCCGATACGCACCAGCACAAACTGGGTGAAGTTATGCACCAGACCGGCCGCCGCCTGGAACAGTGACCAGATAAACATCCCCAGTGCCAACATGATGCGTGGCCCTTTGCGATCAAGCAGTGCACCACAGGGCAGCTGCGCTAAACCGTAAGCCAGCGAAAAGGCTGACAGCAGCACGCCAATCTCGGTGGCTGACAGCCCCAGTTCACCCCGGATGGTCATATTTGCCACCGACAGCGAGCTGCGGTCGAGATAGTTAATGATGGCGGCAAACAGCAGCAGCAACATCGCCGTCACCTGAATCTTTTTAATGCGCGGTGAGCGCACCACGTCACTGCGCGCCGGGACAAAATCTTGTCCGTCGGCGACGGGTGCGGGTGCGGTATCACGACCACGTGCGGATGTATTTTCCATTGCAACCTCCCAGGTATGGGGTCTTATCGTTATCAACTGTTGGGATCCTGCGGCAGCGAAACGGTGCTGCCACAATGGATTGCTTTGGAGACTAGAAGTAAACCGATCGGGATGTTGCGAGGATGTTTCAGATTCGTGCGGGCGCTTATGCTTTGTGGTTTTTAATCGGTTTTTAATTGTACTGACGAATACAGCGGATCATCGATGACTTCGCCGTGCCGAGATGGTTATGTAAGGCGCATAACGCCTCCACATCCCGGCGGCTGATCAAGGCTGTCAGAATCGCCATATGCTCCTCCAGTGCCACAATATTCCGCTGCTTCAAATCGGTCTCATCCCATTGATAATGCGAATGAAAAATCACCGATATAATCTCCAGTGACTGATTGAAAAACGGGTTGTTAGCGGCGGAAAGAATCAGCGTGTGCATCTCCTTATCCAGTGCAGCAAAGTGGCGATAGTTGCTGGCAATGGTGTCGCGCATCGCCCGGTGGCGATCTAGCAGGTCACGTGCCTGAATCCAGCGCTCATCTTCTGAAGGCAGATTAAGAAAGCGCGTCAGGGCATGGGTTTCCAGCATCTCACGCAGCTCGAACAGGTTTTCGGCGTAAGTCTGATCAAACTTTTTCATGCGCCAGTGCCCGCGTTTAACGGGTTCCAGCAGATCGTAACGCATAAAGCGCAGCAGAAATTCGCGCACCACCACCGGGCTGGCTTTCACCTGCTGTGCCAGCTGCAACTCGCTAAAGCTGTCGCCGGGCATCAGCTGGCGCTGGTTTATCAGGTTAAAAAACGTCTGCTCGAACTGCAGCGCCTGCTGATCGATCGGCGGGCTGAGGGCGCTAAAACCATCGTCTTCGCTGGGATCGCGTACGATAACGTAGGTCTCTTCGACTTTATCCAGTACGCCACGCTCATGCAGATGTTGCAGGGTGTGGCGCACGGTGGTGCGGCTGATATTAAACATTTCAGCCAGCGCTGCTTGCGGTGGCAATGGAGAACGGATGTGACGTTTGGCGATGCCCTCCAGCATTTGATTAATGACATTCTGGCGCAAATTTTGGCTTCGACTCATCGTGTTCTCCGGTTTTTTATTTATTAAAAACCACACAAAGCCCAAAAAAATGGCGCTGCTTCACACTTCCGCAGGTGCAAAAAGCGGTTATCGCCGATTTTCGCCATAACTGCGACATCAGCACAGGAGAAGCCCATGACAACAATGAAAACCCTGGTGGTTGCCGAGCCGCGCAACATGGTGTGGCAGCAGCGTGAGAAACCTACGCCCGCCGCGCACGAGATTTTGATTAAACCCATCGCCGCCGGTATTTGTGGTACCGATATCCACGCCTGGGCGGGAAATCAGCCGTTCTTCAGCTACCCACGCGTGTTGGGTCATGAACTCTGTGGTGAAGTGGTTGAACTGGGCAACCGGGCAAACGGCTTTAAGGTGGGGCAGCGTGTGGCGCTAATTCCCTATGTGTCATGCCAGCAATGCGATGCCTGCCTGAGCGGAAAAACCAACTGCTGCGAAAATATCTCGGTGATTGGTGTGCACCAGGACGGCGGCTTCTGTGAGTTTCTCAGTGTGCCGGCCAGTAATCTGCTGGCCGCGGATGAGGTGGAGCCGGAAGCGGCGGCATTGATTGAACCCTTTGCCATCAGCGCCCATGCGGTGCGCCGCGCAGCGGTAGCAGCGGATGAGCAGGTGCTGGTGGTAGGTGCTGGGCCAATCGGTTTGGGCGTCGCGGCGATTGCAGCGGCGGCGGGCGCGCAGGTGGTGGTCGCAGATACCAGTGAACCGCGCCGTCAGCATGTGGCGCAAAAACTGGGGTTAGCGACGATCAATCCCCTGGCCGAGGATTTTGACGCGGCTTTGCGGGCAGAGTTTGGCGGGCGACTGGCGGCGAAAGTGATTGATGCCACCGGCAGCCCGGCAGCGATGAACGGTGCGGTGAAGTTGATTCGTCACGGTGGCACCATCGTGTTTGTTGGCTTGCACAAAGGCGATCTGGTGATCCCGGATATTGAGTTTCATAAACGCGAAGCCAGCGTATTGGGCAGTCGCAACGCCACCCATGAAGATTTCGCTAAAGTCGGCGAACTGATGGCTTCTGGGCAGTTACGTGCCGATATCATGCTAAATCGCCATTACAATTTTTCGACCCTGGCGGAAACCTTCGAGTCTGAAGTGATTAACAATCGCGAGCTGATTAAGGGTGTGATTCAATTCGCACGCTGAGATTGGGCGTATCGGGGTTACAGCCTGCTACTTTTGTCAATGAGATAACGCCAGCCAGGGCCGCTTTGGGTCCGGCGGTCCTCGCGCCGCTCACGCGGTGCCTTCACTTCTCTCGTCAGCCTGACGGACCGACGCAGACGGGACATTCCCTGTCCCGGCTGCGCCTTTCGCCCGCATCCATGCTGGCTCTCCTGGCCTCCTCATTCCGTTCAGCGCTGCGGATTGCCGGACCCAAAGCGGCCCCAGCTTGCTTCGTAGCTAAGGTGCGGAGTGGTAAGGGCGTTGTGAGGTTGCATCTATTCTGCACCCTACATTTGCAGTGCCGCAAAAAAGTGTTCCCGTACCGCTTCGGCATCCACGCCGAGGCACAAGCGCTGTGGGCGGAGTCCGGCAAACGGATCTTCACGCGAGGCGAGGGCGCTCAGGCGTCGTACTGTTTGACCGCGGCTAATGCCTTCGGTCACCACCCGCACTGGCGCTTCTGTCACCGTAAAAGCCTGCGGCAATGCCAGCCATGACAGCGTCAAGGTGTCATGCAGCGCCATCCCCTCAAAGCCCTCTTTTTGCAAGCTGTAAGCCAGATACGGACGGCAAATCGCGCTCAGCACTGGCTGATTTAACTGCCGCACTTCCTCTCCGGTGATCAACACCTTATGGGTAACATCCAGCGGCAGCACCACCACCGGTAGCGCCGAGGCCAGTACCTGATCGGCAGCATGCGGATCTTTCCAGATATTGAACTCGGCGAAGGGCGATACATTGCCGGAGTGGCCGTCGGTGCCGAATGCACCGCCCATGATCACCAACTCCTTCACCAGCGGGATAATATCGGGCGCCTGGTTGATGGCACTGGCGATATTGGTCAGCGGCCCAATCGCCACAATCGTGATGGCATACGGCTGCGCACGCACGCTGTCGATAATGAACTGCACCGCGCTGGGGGCCTCTTCGCTGTGCGGATTGTCGAAGGCATCACCCAGTCCATCGATGCCGTGCAGCGTGGCGGGCGCAGAGGGGGCCAGTGCCAGCGGACGCGAACAGCCGCGATACACCGGCGCATCAATGCCCATCTTCTGGCAAAACAGGCGGGCATTTTTCACCGCCTGGCCAACCGCCACATTGCCAAACACTGTGGTAATCCCCAGCAACTGCTGAGTTTTCGCCGCGTAGGCCAGTGCAAAGGCATCGTCCACACCGATGTCCGTGTCAAAAATCAGGGTACGCATTGGGATCTCCTCTCTCATGATGGCTCCACGTTAAAACATAATCGTGTGCAAAGGTAAGCCAATCGTTGCCCGATATTGTCACCCCCGCTGTGCCAGCGTATTATCATGCCGCTAAGGTGATGGCGTGCCACCTTCCCCAACCGCCGTTCTGGAAACAGACGGCTGATGACGCATGACAACACTCATTCCCTGCGCGGGAGACGGCGGTGTGTCAGGCGTTTTTCTGTCCTGCCGCGGCCCTGCGCGTAACTCATTTCAGGAGCTCCAAAAGTATGTTGAAGTCGTTACTGGCTGTTGTGCTCGGTGGTGCCGTGGGCTGTTCGCTGCGCTGGCTGATCTCGCTACGTTTTAATGCGCTGTTCCCTAATCTGCCGCCGGGCACTTTGATGGTAAACCTGGTGGGCGGCTTTATCATTGGCGCGGCGCTGGCCTTTTTTGTGCGTAACCCGCACATCGATCCCTTCTGGAAGTTACTGATTGTCACCGGCCTGTGCGGCGGCTTAACCACGTTCTCCACCTTCTCAGCCGAAATTGTCGGCCTGCTGCAAACCGGAAAATACCTCTGGGCGATGTCGAGCGTCATGGTGCATGTTATCGGTTCACTGCTGATGACTTTTGCCGGTTTTGCCGTGGTCAATTTGTTGGGATAAAACCCCGGCGCATCACGGGCTTGAAATAACTCCTAAGAGGTAGATACTGGTCGGTGTTCTGTTTGCGTGACAAGCAGAACCTGTCACCGATTTATCCGGACGATTAGGGAGCCCGTTGATGCGAAGTAACCCCAAATTCCTTAACCTGGTGTTGTTAAACGGTGAACCTGAACAAAAGCTGCGTGCCGCGCGTGCAGCGGGTTTCGAGCAGGTTGAGATCTGGCGGGAAGACGTTGAGGCCAATACAGCGCCGCTGGCGCAACAGTTAGCTCTCGGCTTCACCAATCTGCAGGTGCTGCGCGATTTCACCGGTGCGCCGGATCATCTGCGACTGCAGAAGCGCGAGGAAATGCGGCAGTTCATCCAGATTGCGCAGGCGATTGGCTGCAACACGCTGCAGGCACCTGCCACCACTCGCACAGACTGCGTGGCCGAACGTATCGATGAAGATTTGCGCTGGATGGCATCCGAAGCCGCACGCTACAGCATGCGCATCATGTATGAGCCGATGGCGTGGTGCAGCGTCGACAATACGCTGCCGCTGGCATGGGAACGTTTGCAGCGACTGGATCAGCCGAATATCGGGCTGGTGGTCGATCTGTTCCACATCTGTGCGTTAGGCGGCGATGCCTCACAGCTGGATGGCATACCCGCCGATCGGATTTACGAGGTGCAACTGTGCGATATGGCGGAGATGCCGCCGCAAGAGCCGGGTGCGCTCAGTGACTATGCGCGCCACCAGCGTTTACTGCCCGGCGACGGCATCATTGAAGTCGAACGCTTTATCGATAAGCTAAAAAGTGGCGGCTACAGTGGGCCGGTAGGCATTGAAGTGTTCAACGATGCATTAAAAGCGCAGCCGCCGGAAGTGGCTGCGCAACAAGCCTGGCAGGCACTAAACCGCTACTGGCCTTAGTCCTGCAGGCACTGAGCGATAAAGGTCGCGGCCTGCATGGCACCCTGTGAAGAAATGGTATGCCCGGTGGTGGCTTCATAACGCGCTTCGACCGCCAAACCCGCTGCCTGCAGACGCTGCGCGGCGGATTCAGTCTCGCTGTAGGGAATCACGCCATCTGCTTTGCCGTGAATCAGCAGTGCTGGGGTATGGGTTTGTGGGGTTAATGTACCGTCAAAAGAGAGGCGGCCTGAAAACGCCACCACGCCTGCTAATGGGTAGCGTCCCGATGCCAGCGCATCCAGCGCCATAATCGAGCCCTGCGAAAAGCCCACCAGAATCACTTTATCCCACGCATCAGCCATCCCGTGCTGCGCCATCAACTGCTGTAACGTCGCATCAAAGGTCGCACGCGCTTCGCGTACGCGCGCCGGACGGTTTTCTGTCGTGATCCCCGTCAGGCTAAACCACTGGTAACCCATTGCATGTTCAAACGGAAAGGGCGCATTCGGCGAGGCAAAAGCCACATCCGGCAGCAGACTGGACCAATGCTGACCCAGCACCGCCAGATCGTCGCCATTACTGCCGACACCGTGTAAAAAAATCACTAATGCTTTTGCCATGCCACTGCTCCTTAAAAACCGTAATCCGCCATATCGGGGCCAACCGGCACAATGCCGTTTGGATTCAACGCTTTGATTGAGTAATAGCCCTGTTTGATATGGTCGATGTTAACTGTCTGACGCACACCCGAGACCGCTAGCATACTCTTCAGATAACGATCGAGCAGCGGATAGTCGCGCAGGCGGCGCAGGTTACATTTGAACAGGCCGTGATAGGCCACGTCAAAGCGGATCAGCGTGACAAACAGACGAATATCCGCCTCGGTCAGGCGCTCGCCCAGCAGGAAGGTGCGACCGTCCTGCAAGCGCTGCTCCAGTTCATCGAGTTGGCTGAATACGTCATTGAACGCCTGCTGATAGCTTACCTGGGTGGTGGCAAACCCGGTACGATAGACGCCATTGTTCAGACGGGGATAGACCGATTCGTTGATCGCGTCGATCTCGGCACGCAGATCCTCGGGATAAAGATCGAGGCTATTGTTCGCCAGATCGCCAAATCCACTGTTCAGCATGCGCAAGATATCTGCTGACTCGTTGTTCACTATAGTCTGCGTCTTTTTATCCCACAGCACCGGGACGGTGGCGCGACCGGTAAAGTTGGCATCTGCGCGGGTATACAATTCGTGAATGTATTCGGCCTTATTCAGCCAGTCGCGGTCGGAACCGGGATAGTCGCCGAAGTGCCAGCCCTGTGCGCCCAACTGCGGTTCCACCACCGATACGCTGATGACATCCTCCAGTCCCTTCAGACTGCGCGCCACCAAGGTGCGGGAAGCCCACGGGCAAATCAGCGCCACATACAGATGATAGCGATCCGGCTCGGCTGCAAATTCGCTGGAGCCGTCTGCGGTGATCCAGTGGCGAAAACTGGACGTCTGACGGACAAAACCGCCTTGTTTATCGGTGGCTTGTACCGGATGCCACTCTGCGCTCCACTTACCATTTACCAACATCGCTCTGCTCCTCTGTGGTGATAGAGTCAGCATATCGCGCTGCTGGTTGGGTGATAATCCGGGCAAAATGACAATCATTGCTTCCAAATTGGAAGGAATCAGCCGGGTGGTTGCTGCTGGAAATGTTCGGCGAGGAAATCAATCAGCAAGCGGGTCTTTTGCGCCAGATGGCGGGCGGGCGGATAGAGGGCAAACAGGCCCAGCGGTGGCGTGGCAAAGTTTTCCAGTAGCGAGACGATTTCACCCCGCTGTAGCGCAGGCGCGGCGATAAAACCGGGCAAACGCGCGATGCCCAAACCAGCAATCGCCGCCTGCAAACAGGCTTCGGTATTAGAAAAACATAAACGGCCGCGAATTGGCATGCTGACGCTATCGCCGCAGGGTGTGACAAACGGCCAGTGCCAGGGATCGCGAAAATTGGTGTCGCTGATACATTGATGAGCGGCCAGATCGCGCCAGTGCTGTGGCGTGCCTTGTTGCAGCAAGTAGGCTGGCGATGCCGCCACGCGAATCGGCACATCACCCAGACGGCGCGCAATCAGGCTGCTGTCATCCAGCTTGCCAATGCGAATCGCCATGTCGAAGCCTTCATCCACGATGTTGACTGCACGATCGGAGAAATTAACGTCCAGTTCAATCAACGGATAGTGGCGAGCGAAAGCCACTAACACGCTGGCGAGCACCGCCGTACCGAAAGTGCCAGGTGCGCTGATTTTCAGGCGGCCGGTGGGGGTGGTGGCGTTTTCACGTACCGTGGCATCCAGCGTATCGAAGGCTTCCAGCAGGGTTTTCACCCGTTCGTAATAGGCCCGACCCACTTCCGTGGGCGACAGTGCACGCGTGCTGCGTTTAAACAGCTGCACCCCCAGCTCCTGCTCTAGCCGTGACACCAGCTTTGAAGCCTGACCGCTACTGGTGCCAAGACGCTCAGCGGCGCCAGCAAAACTGCCCACTTCCAGCACCGCGACAAACATGCGGTCACAATCGAGACGATCCATGGCGGTTCCAGTAAAGGGAAAAGGGTGAGTATACGTGATTGATTGAAATTTCTGTGGTTACGTGCGCTGATTAAAGCGGTCGCCATAAATGGCGACCCTACATTTGTAGGGTGCGCATTCATGCGCACCTGGTTAAAGGCCGCAGGAACTTTAATCGTATCTGATCCATTAGGCATTCAGTGCGCCGCCTCTTTTCCCCTGCCGCAAAACCTGTTGAACTAGGCTTTCGCCTCAAGCTGGCCGGGAGCCATCAATGTCTTTGCTTCACCTGTCATCGCTGGCGGAGATTTCCGCTCTCGAATGGGATGCGCTGTTACCTGACGATCAACCCTTTCTACGCCACGCCTTTCTGCTCACTCTGGAAGAGAGTGGTTGCGTGCGGCCAGAAAATGGCTGGCAGCCCGATCACCTGCTGTGGCGTGAAAATGGCACGCTCAGCGCCGCACTACCGGGCTATCGAAAACGCAATTCTCAGGGCGAGTATGTGTTCGACCACGCCTGGGCGGATGCTTGCCACCGTGCGGGCATTCAGTATTACCCGAAATGGCTGGGCGCGATTCCCTTCAGCCCGGTGACCGGTGCCCGTTTGTTGGGGGATCATACTGCCATTACCCAACTGCTGGCGGCATTGCCTGACCATTTACAGCAGCACAGCCTGAGCGGCGCGCATATCAACTTCACCACGCCGTTCGCCAACGATGTTATGGCGCAGCAACCCGACTGGCTGGCACGCCTTGGCATTCAGTATCACTGGCACAACAAAGGCTACCGGGATTTTCAGGATTTCCTCGACACCCTGATGTCGCGCAAGCGTAAACAGCTGCGTAAAGAGCGTGAACAGGTGGCGAGCAGCGGCTTTGAATTTCATTGGTATCGCGGTGATGAGCTGAGCGAAGATCAGTGGGATTTCGTCTACACCTGTTATGCCAACACCTACGCGGTGCGCGGGCAGCGTCCCTATCTGACGCGCCAGTTCTTCAGTTTGCTGGCCGAACGTATGCCGCGATCGATACGGGTGACCATCGCCAGCGTGCAGGGCCAGCCGGCCGCCATGGCCTTTTATCTGGTGGATGGTAATACGCTCTACGGGCGCTACTGGGGCTGTCTGGCGGAGTTTGACCGCCTGCACTTTGAAACCTGCTTCTATCAGGGCATGGATTTCGCCATTGCCGAAGGGTTGCAGCGCTTTGATGCCGGTGCACAAGGTGAGCACAAACTGGTGCGCGGCTTCGAACCGCAAATTACCCACTCATGGCACTACCTGTGCCATCCGGGATTGCGTGCAGCGGTGGAGGAATATCTGGTGCAGGAGCGGGCAGGGATGCGCGCCTGGGCGATTGAAGCGCGCGATGCCCTGCCGTATCGACGTGGCGATTAATCCGCGCCGACAAAACCACCGGTCTGATGCTGCCACAAACGCGCGTACAAGCCGCCGTGTGCCAGCAGCTCGCGGTGGTTGCCCATCTCGACAATTTCACCTTTCTCCAGCACCACCAGGCGATCCATTTTGGCGATAGTGGAAAGACGGTGCGCGATGGCAATCACCGTTTTGCCCTGCATCAGGGTTTCCAGGCTCTCCTGAATCGCTGCTTCCACTTCGGAATCCAATGCTGACGTGGCCTCATCCATGATTAGAATCGGCGCATCTTTCAGCAGCACGCGGGCGATAGCAATACGCTGACGCTGCCCACCAGACAATTTCACCCCGCGCTCACCGACATGCGCATCCAGCCCGGTACGGCCTTGTGGATCGGACAGCAGCGGAATGAACTCATCAGCGCGGGCGCGAATAATCGCCGCTTGCAGCTCATCCTCAGTGGCATCCGGGCGCCCGTACAGTAGGTTTTCACGAATCGAACGGTGCAGCAGCGAGGTGTCTTGGGTGATCATACCAATCTGCCCGCGTAGGCTCTCTTGTGTCACCTCGGCGATGTTCTGGTCATCTATCAGGATGCGCCCGCCGTTGATGTCATAGAGACGCAGCAGTAGGTTGACCATCGTGGATTTACCGGCACCGGACGGCCCGATCAAACCGATTTTCTCGCCGGGTTTGATGGTGA
Organism: Type-D symbiont of Plautia stali; assembly: GCF_001485335.1. Lineage (NCBI taxonomy): Bacteria > Pseudomonadati > Pseudomonadota > Gammaproteobacteria > Enterobacterales > Enterobacteriaceae > Type-D symbiont of Plautia stali. The sequence goes on from NZ_BBOC01000015.1 coordinate 56,239, forward strand.
GATTGAGGCGATTGATCACCTGGCGACTGCCACCGTAATCAAAGCGCACATCTTCAAAACGAATCTGGCCGCGCGTAACCTGCATCTCCTTCGCCTGCGGCTCATCCTGGACGCTCAGCGGCTGGGCGATGGTGTTCAAACCATCTTGCACCATACCGATGTTTTCGAAGATGCCGTTCACCACCCACATGATCCAGCCTGACATATTCACCAGGCGGATAACCAACCCGGTAGCCAGCGCAATGGCCCCCACGCTGATCAGTGACTGGCTCCACAACCACAATGCCAGGGCTGAGGTGCTGACAATCAGCAGGCCGTTCAGTGTCGACAGCGTGATATCCATGGTGGTGACCATGCGGCTGGCGTGCTGGGTTTTGTCGGTCTGCTCCTGAATCGCTTCACGCGCATAGCGCTTCTCCAGATCGTTGTGGGCAAATAATTTGATGGTGGCGATATTGGTGTAGCCATCCACAATGGTGCCCATCAGTTTCGAGCGCGCCTCGGAAGAGACCACGGAACGCTGCTTCACGCGCGGCACAAAGAAGCTCAGCGACACGCTATAAGCGACGATCCAGATAATCAGCGGAATCATTAAGCGCCAGTCGGCTTCTGCGAACAGCACCAGCGAGGTCACGGCGTAAATCACCACATGCCAGATGGCATCCACTAACTGCACCGCGGAATCGCGTAGTGAGTTGCCGGTTTGCATGATGCGTTGGGCGATGCGCCCGGCGAAGTCATTCTGGAAGAAGTTCAGGCTCTGGCGCAGCACGTAGTTGTGATGCTGCCAACGGATCATGCTGGTCATGCTTGGGTTAATGCTTTGGTGCACCAGCATATCGTGCAAGGCGATGATCACTGGCCGTAAGATTAGGGCGACAAAGCCCATCCACAGCAGCACCGGCCAGTTATCGGTAAAAAGGGTGGCGGGTGTGGAGTGATTCACCAGGTCGATAATACGGCTGAGATAGCTAAACAGCGCCACTTCAATCAGCGCCTGCGCCAGCCCGACAATCAGCAGGGCGACAAAGCTTGGCCACACCTGACGCAGGTAGTAGAGATAGAACGGCCATACGCTGGCGGGTGGAGAATCGGTTGGTGCATCCTGGAAAATATTGATAAAACGTTCAAAACGACGATACAACATAAAGTCACTCTTTCCGTTTGGTGAGAGTTAACAGCTTAGTGCAACTAAATAGGGATTACCGACATGGATCTGATCATTCGCGGTCGCGAACCGGCCGATGCTGCCGCTTATCAACGCCTTTACAGCCACCCTGAGGTGTACAGCTGGACCACACAGCTGCCGTTTCCCAGCGTGCAGACGTGGCAGAAGAAATTCGAGAATATGGATGCACTGGGTTGTATCGGCTTTGTGGCTGAGCTGGATGGGCAGATGGTGGGTGAACTGACGCTGTTTGTGGAACAACGTCCACGTACGCGCCATAGCATCAGCTTCGGCATCAGCGTTGATCCCGCCTTTGGTGGGCGTGGGATTGGCGAGAAACTGATCCGCAACGCCATTGATTATGCGTTCAACTGGCTGGGCGTGAAGCGCATTGAGCTGGAAGCCTTTCACGATAATGCGCGTGCGATACGGCTCTATCAGCGCCTGGGTTTTGAGCATGAGGGCGTGAAGCGTAAAGCCTGCCTGCGTAACGGCGAATATCACGACATCGTGATGATGGCGAAACTGCGAGAGTAAATGAGGGGCGGTCTTGGAAACGGTGCGCATAAATGCGCACCCAACAGGGGTTATCGGGTCGCCATTGATGGCGACCGCGAAACAGTTACTGACTTTTCTCAACGTACTTCTGCATATTCTCTTTGGTCACCAGCTCGAACGGGATCCACACGTGTGAATCAATCTTCTCGCCTTTAATCAGCTTCTGCGCCGCATCCACGGACGCTTTGCCCTGACCGACGGCATCCTGGAACACCGTGACCTGCATTTTGCCTTGTGCCATCGCTTTCAGGCCATCCGGCGTGGCATCAATCCCGCCCACCAGCACCTTTTTGTTGTTTTTCGCCAGCGCCATGGCAGCCCCGATCGCCATCTCGTCGTTGTTGGCGGCGACAATATCAATCGCTTCGCCGTTGCCGAGCCAGTTGTTCATCAGGTCCATGCCTTCGTTACGCGCATAGTTGGCAGGCTGCTTCTGCACCACTTTCATCCCCGGATATTTTGCCACCACCTGTTCTACATCCTTGGTGCGTTGCAGTGCGCCGGCATCGGTCAGGTTGCCGATCATGATCGCCACGTTGCCTTTGTAATTGGCCATTTTCGCCAGCGCTTCCATCTGTAAAGTGCCGGACTCGCGTTCGTCAGAACCGACAAACACCACACCTGCGGGCAAGGTTTTATCGCCTGGCGTGCGGTTGACATACACCAGCGGAATCTTCGCCTGCTGCGCCAGCTTGGTCAGTTGTGGGGTGCTGGCGGAATCAACCGGATCGACAATGATGGCATCCACACCCGCGCCGATAAAACTTTGTACCTGATCGGTCTGGCGACCGACATCACCGCGTGCATCTTCAAACTGCACATCGAGTCCGCGCGCTTTAGCTTCTTTATCAATGGAGTGGCGAATAATGGTTAAAAAGTTCTGATCGAAGTAAGCCATTGACACGCCAATTTTTTCTGCCAGCGCAGAGGCTGAACTGGACAGCAGGCCAAGCAACAGTATTGCCTTGAGGGTTTTCATCGCGGACTCCAGGGTAAGCTTGTTATTAGAATGAATATTCCAATGAAAAGTAAAATGGATCATTGAAATCAATTTCAGCCTACGAGGCGGCCAGCATGCTGACAATCGACATGAATGGATTTTGCTGTGCAGCGCACACTTTGCTCACGGGTGCATCACGATTTGCAGGCTCATAGTTATGTTGCGAAGTTTTTTCTCAGGGCTGGCGCACATTCCAGAGCAAAAGCATCAGGTTATTTGGGAATCTGTGCAGCGCCGCACCTCGTGTTGTGGCAGATGCCAAAACTCAGGTGAAATCAACCTGTGGATTCCTCCATTCGCACAATGACCAGCTTGCATCAGGCTCTCTATAGTGGCTGAACAGCGAAATTTAAGCGGTATTCCTGATCATCATCGCTTCGGAGCAGGAGGCTCCCTTATTGAGGAATTCAGCCATGTTGCAGAGTCAAAACCGTAAACAGAACAGTCATGTGCGAATCTGGATCCTCTGTCTGATCCTGTTTTTATCCGTGGTGGCCTATGCCGACCGCTCGATCCTGTCGATCTCTGGATCGGCGATCAAAGAGGAGTTTGGTCTTTCGGCGATCCAGCTTGGGCTGATCTTGTCAGCATTTAGCTGGGCGTATGTGATCGGTCAGATCCCCGGCGGCCTGTTCCTCGACCGTTTCGGCACCAAAAAAGTCTATGGCGTGACGCTGGCGCTGTGGTCAGTTTCCACCATTCTGATGGGCTTTATTGGGGAGTTTTCCAACGGCATGACCATGGCGCTGGTATTGATGTTTGCGCTGCGCTTTGCGTTGGGCCTGATTGAAGCACCCAGTTTCCCGGCCAATGCGCGTGCGGTGATCATGTGGTTCCCTGGCGCGGAACGCGGGCGCGCCTCGTCTCTGTTTGCTTCGGCGCAATACTTTGCTGTGGCAATTTTCTCGCCGCTGTCAGGCTGGCTGGTATCACGCTTCGGCTGGGAGTGGCCGTTCTTTGTGCTGGGCGGTATTGGCGTGCTGGCAGTGTTTATCTGGGGCTGGTACATGCGTAGCCCCAAACAGCATCCGCATGTCTCCGCCAGTGAGTTGCAATACATCGAGGAGGGTGGTGCGCTGGTGGACATCGACTCTGCGCAAACCCTCAAGGCACGACCGCCGTTAAGTAAAGCGATGTTTAAAACTCTGCTCAGCAACCGCATGCTGTGGTGCGCCTACATTGGGCAGTACTGCATCATTGCGCTCAGCTACTTCTTTATCACCTGGTTCCCGATCTATCTGGTGCAGGCACGTGGCATGAACATTATGGAAGCCGGTTTCGCCACTATTGCGCCGGCGCTGTTTGGTTTCCTCGGCGGCATCAGCGGGGGATACATCTCTGACAAGCTGCTGGCAAACGGCTGGAGCCTGTCCTGGGCGCGTAAAACTCCCTACATCGTCGGTATGCTGATGGCAGCCTCGCTGATTCTGGCTGCCGTGATCCCGACCAATGCGGGCATTATCGCCATTATGTCGTTTGCCTTCTTCGGTAAGGGCGTGGCGGCCGGCGCAGGCACCTGGACCATTGTCAGTGACACCGCACCGAAAGAAGCGGTAGGTCTGGCGGGCGCGATTTTCAACGGCATCGGCAATATGGCCGGGTTCATCACGCCGCTGCTGTTCGGCATCATCGTCGGTTTGACCGGCAGCTACAGTATTGGCCTGGTGTTCGTTGGTGCACACTGCATTGTCGCAGCACTGCTGTTCTTGCTGGTGATGGGCCCCATCGAGCGTGTCGGTGATGAACAAGATTCGTCGGTAGCATCCTATAAAACACAGGGGAAACATGATGGTATCAAAGCCGTTTAACGTATTGCTGAAAGGCCCGTTGTTGCCGCAGCGGCTGCAGGACAACCTTGATGCGCATTTCGCCACCTCGCGTTTGTGGCAGCAGGATGACCAGGCCGCGTGGCTGGCACAGCACGGTGCCAGTATTGATGCGCTGGTGACCAGCGGCAATGCCCTGATGGGCGCAAACGCGGCGTTGCTGGCGCAACTGCCGAATCTGAAAGTGATTTGCAGTAACGGCGTCGGCTATGACGCGATTGATATCGCCGCTGCCGAAGCGCGTGGCATTGTGGTGACCAATACGCCGGGAGTGTTGAACAGCTGTGTGGCGGATACCGGTATGGCGCTGCTACTGGATGTGGCGCGCCGCATCAGCGCATCCGACCGCTATGTGCGCGGCGGGGAGTGGCTCGCGAAGGGGCGTTATCCACTGACCACCAAAGTGGGCGGGAAGGTGTGCGGCATTGTTGGGCTGGGCGGTATCGGTAAAGAGTTGGCAAAGCGCGCGCAGGTATTTGATATGGATGTGCATTTTTACAACCCACGTTCGCGCCCGGATGTGCCTTATACCCGCCACGATTCGTTGCTGTCACTGGCAAAGCAGGCTGATTTCCTGGTGCTGACCCTGCCGGGCGGTGCCTCGACCCATCATCTGGTGAATGCCGAGGTGCTGCGTGCGCTGGGGCCAAAGGGCTTCCTGATCAATATCGCGCGCGGCAGCGTAGTGGATGAGCAGGCGTTAATCGCGGCCCTTGAAGCGGGTGAGATTGCCGGTGCCGGTCTGGATGTGTTTGAGCAGGAACCGTCAGTGCCAGCGGCGTTATTAACGCGTGATGACGTGGTGATCACCCCCCACCTCGCCAGCAGCACCGTTGAAACCATGGCAGCGATGGCCGACCTGGTATTTGAAAACCTGCTGGCGTTCTCGCAGGGCGAAGCGGTGCTGACGCGGGTGGTGTAAGGCTTGCAGGTCGCCATTATTGGCAGAATGCTCGTCAGTTAAGCGACTGACGATAACGCCGTCTGGGGTCGCACCGGGGCTGGCGGTCCTCACGCCGCTACGCGGTACCTTCACTTCATTCGTCTGCCTTACGGACCGGTGCCGATGGAACATCCATGTTCCAGCGCCACCTTTCGCCCGCGTCCTGCGGGCTCTCCTGGCATACTCTCTCCGTTCAGCGCTGCGGATGCCTGCCCCGGCACGACGTGGAAGTCGAAGGTACCGCTTTAGCGGCGCGAGGACGGCCCAGAGGGGGCAGTAGTGGCGGCAGAGCCCGCACAGAAAAGACAGGCCACTTATCAATAAGCAGCCTGAGTCCTTAACTGACATGCATTACGCCATAAATGGCAACCCTACGACGATCGTGCGTGGTTTTCGTAGGGTGATCAATGATTTAGCCCTTAACACCAAGGCGCAATTTATTGCGTCATGCGAGTCTGCGAACGCGTCTCATGATGTTTTACTGAATCCCAAAATCTTTTTGTAATCCCCTTCAAATACTGACTATAATGTTAAATTATGCACTTGAATGCTGTGCATTCTGTCATTAGCTTTCCCGCAAGTTTTACTTTCAGGCAGGAAGCAAATGACGGGTACAATCAAACATTTTAGAGATGATTGGCTTCAGCAATTTTTTATCTATGCCACACCGCACAGACATCTCCCCAAGTCGATTGAATCCGCACTGGCGCGCAAACTCGACATTATCAATGCCGCCAGAACGTATCATGATCTGCGATCGCCACCCGGGAAACGTCTGGAAACTCTAAACCCCCCCTTGCAGGGTTATTACGCTATCCGCGTAAATGAGCAATATCGGCTTATTTTTCGTTGGATAAATGGAGAAGCCAGCGATCTTTATCTCGATCCGCATAGTTACAGACACTACCAATAACGACTGTATGTGGTCGGAAACTAACAGTGAAGAGAAGCCGAAATGAATCAGGCAAAGCGTAAGCCCACCAGTGTAGGTGATGTGCTGCAATATGAGTTCCTTGAACCCCTTCATCTTAAAGTCAATGACTTGGCTGAGATGCTGAATGTACACAGAAATACGGCCAGTGCATTGGTCAATAACAACCGCAAAATGACCACGGAGATGGCGTACCGTTTAGCGGCGGTATTTGCGACCTCTGTCGATTTCTGGCTCAACCTGCAACGCTATCAGGACCAGTGGGAAGTGGAAAATGATGCCCGCACCCAAGAAGAGTTAAGTCGTGTCACGCCGTTGAATACCTTTTTAGCGCAGCGTGGGATTCAGGTTGCCTGAAAAGCACCAGACACGCATGCCTACATAAAACGTAGCGGTGCAATTCATGAAGTGAACCCCCCACACTGCCGCTACCGCTATGCGCGACATCACGCCGCGACCCGATAGCACAAATCACTCCTGAAGATTATTTGCTCAGCTGCCGATACCTCTCCTTACCATCCACTGATATTAAGGAGAGATATCGTGATAAAGCTGATTACCGTTGACGAACTGCGGCAAGGAATGTTCATCCACAAACTGGAGGTTTGGTGGCTCAAGGACAAACGCATTCGTAACCAAATGCTGATCACTGATAAGCGCCAGATCGCGATGATCCGCAATGAGGGGATCCAGCAGTTATGGATCGATCTCGACAAATCGGTACAGGCACCCGCGAAGCCTGAACCGAAAAAAGAGATTCCTCAAACCCCGTTTTTCAAAGAGCTGGATCAGGCGCAATCGCTGTTCAAGCAAGGTAAACCGCAAGTGCTGGCAATGTTCAACGAAGCGCGTATGGGGCAGGGGCTGGATCTCGACTACATGCTGGACCTGGTTGATGACATCGCCGGTTCCATCACGCGTGAACCCACGGCACTGCTCAGCGTGGCGCGCCTGAAGAATCATGATGATTACACCTATCTGCACTCGATGGCGGTGTGCGGACTGATGATCTCGCTGGGCAAGAAAATCGGTCTGGATGAGCACCAACAGCGCCGTGTAGGCATGGGCGGATTGTTGCACGATGTCGGCAAAGCCGCCGTGCCGCTGGAAATCCTCAACAAGCCGGGCAAACTCACCGAAGAAGAGTTCACCATCATGCGCCAGCACCCGATTACCGGGGCGCAATTGTTGATGGAGGCCGATGCCGGTGAAGACCTGTTAGATATCGCGCTGCACCATCATGAAAAAGTCGATGGCAGTGGTTATCCGCATGGCCTCAAAGGCGAGGAAATTTCGCTGTTCTCGCGTATGGCCGCAGTGTGTGATGTTTATGATGCGGTGACCTCCAATCGCCCTTACCGTAAGGGATGGACGCCCGCAGAGGCGATGCACAACATGCTGAGCTGGCGCGGTCACTTCGATAATACGCTGCTGCATGCCTTTGTGCGCACCATCGGCATCTATCCGGTAGGGTCGCTGGTGCGGCTGGCCTCTGGACGCGTGGCGTTGGTGGTCAAGGCCGGGGAAAAATCCCTGCTGAAACCGAAAGTCCATGTGTTCTGGTCGCTGCATGCGCAGCGCGAAGTCAAACCGGAAGAGTTGGATCTCGGTGACTCATTCTGTACCGACAGCATCACCGGTGCCGAAGACAGCGGCCTGTGGCAAAACGTCGATCTTAATCGCATCTGGGCGCTGGAAACCGCTTAATTCCACAGCATTTTTATACTTTCTTTACGCCAGATTCCTGCCTTTTTACCCCTTCTTTATGCCGCGCCGCGCATGCTTGCAGCACTACCAAATCCTCTGGAGGTTGCTGTGAGCGTGGGCGTGATTGCCGGCATCGTGCTGGTGTTTATTCTACTGGGCTACCTGATTTATGCCCTGCTTAATGCGGAGGCATTCTGATGGCTGCGAATGCATTTTTACTGATTGCGGTATTCCTGCTGGTGCTGATGGTGCTGGCGCAACCGCTCGGGCGTTTTCTGGCGCTGCTGGTGGCCGACAAGCCGTTGCTGCCGCGCACCGAACGCGCGCTGTGGCGACTGGCGGGTGTGGAGAGGGGGGCCATGCGCTGGCCACACTATCTGCTGGCAATCCTGCTGTTCAATGCGCTTGGATTTGGGGTGCTGTTGGCGATTCTGATGCTGCAAGGCACGCTGCCGCTCAACCCGCAGCACTTGCCTAATCTCAGTTGGGATTTGGCACTGAACACCGCGATCAGCTTTGTCACCAACACCAACTGGCAGGCTTATGCGGGCGAAAGTACGGTGAGCTATTTCAGCCAGATGGCGGGGCTCACGGTGCAAAACTTCATGTCGGCGGCGACCGGTATCGCGGTGGCGTTTGCGCTGATCCGTGGCTTTGCCAATCGCTCACTGGATACGCTGGGCAACGCCTGGCGTGATTTGACGCGTATCATCCTCTACGTGCTGCTGCCGATCAGCCTGGTGATGGCGCTGTTTTTTGTCTCTCAGGGCAGCATCCAGACCTTTGAACCTTACCATGCCCTTACCACGCTGGAAGGGGCGCAGCAAACGCTGCCGCTCGGTCCTGTGGCCTCGCAGGAGGCGATTAAAATGCTGGGCACCAACGGCGGTGGCTTCTTCAACGTTAACTCAGCCCACCCGTTTGAGAACCCGACCGCACTGACCAACTTTGTGCAGATGCTGAGTATTTTCCTGATCCCGGCTGCGTTGTGTTTCACCTTCGGCCAGCATCTGGGCGACCGTCGTCAGGGCCACATGCTGCTGTGGGCGATGACCATTATGTTCGTGCTGGCGGTGATCACGGTGATGTGGGCTGAGGTGCGCGGCAATCCACACTTCCTGACGCTGGGGGCGGACAGCGCCATTAACATGGAAGGCAAAGAGACGCGTTTCGGCATTCTCAACTCCAGCCTGTTTGCGGTGATCACCACCGCTGCTTCATGTGGTGCGGTCAACGCCATGCATGACTCCTTCACCGCGCTCGGCGGTATGGTGCCGATGTGGTTGATGCAGTTGGGTGAAGTGGTGTTCGGCGGCGTGGGGGCGGGTCTGTACGGCATGCTGCTGTTCGTGCTGCTTGGGGTGTTTATCGCTGGGTTGATGATCGGTCGTACGCCGGAGTACATGGGGAAAAAAATCGACGTGTGGGAGATGAAAATGACCGCACTGGCGATTCTGGTGACGCCTACCCTGGTCCTGCTGGGCACCGCACTGGCGATGATGACGGACGCCGGACGCGCCGGGATGGCCAACCCAGGCATTCACGGTTTCAGCGAAGTGTTGTACGCCGTCTCGTCGGCTGCCAACAACAACGGCAGTGCCTTTGCTGGTTTAAGTGCCAATACCCCGTTCTGGAACCTGCTGCTGGCCTTCTGCATGTTGGTGGGGCGCTTCGGCATCATCATTCCGGTGATGGCGATTGCCGGTTCGCTGGCGGCGAAGAAAATCCAGCCGGTGGGCAACGGTACGCTGCCGACCCACGGCCCACTGTTTATCGCGCTGCTGATTGGCACCGTATTGCTGGTGGGGGCACTGACCTTTATCCCCGCGCTGGCACTCGGCCCGGTAGCGGAACATCTGCAACTCATTCAGGGATAACGGAATCATGAGTCGTCAACAACTGGCGCTGTTTGATGCGGCGTTAACGCGCACCGCCGTGTTCGATGCGGTGAAAAAACTCGACCCGCGTGTGCAGGTGCGCAACCCGGTGATGTTCCTGGTGTGGCTTGGCAGCGTGCTGACCTCGCTGCTGGCCATCGGCATGCTGAGCGGCCATTTAAGCGGCAATGCCGGCTTTACCGCCGGTGTCGCGATCTGGCTGTGGTTCACCGTGCTGTTTGCCAACTTCGCCGAAGCGCTGGCGGAAGGGCGCAGCAAGGCGCAGGCCAACAGTTTGAAAGGCATCAGTAAAACCAGCGATGCGAAAAAGCTGGCGGAAGCGCGTTACGGTGCCCAATGGCATAACGTGGCGGCCGATACGCTGCGTAAAGGTGATGTGGTGCTGGTGGAAGCCGGTGACATCATTCCCTGTGACGGTGAAGTGCTGGAGGGCGGCGCATCAGTGGATGAGAGCGCGATTACCGGGGAGTCTGCTCCGGTCATTCGTGAATCCGGCGGCGATTTTTCTTCGGTCACTGGTGGTACGCGTATTCTTTCCGACTGGCTGGTGATCCAGTGTAGCGTCAATCCGGGTGAAACCTTCCTCGATCGCATGATCGCCATGGTGGAAGGCGCCAAACGCCGCAAAACGCTGAACGAGATAGCGCTGACCATTCTGCTGGTGTCACTGACCATTGTGTTCCTGCTGGCGACCGCGACCTTGTGGCCATTTTCCGCCTATGGCGGCACACCGGTCAGCGTGACGGTACTGGTGGCATTGCTGGTGTGCCTGATTCCGACCACCATCGGTGGCCTGCTGTCGGCGATTGGGGTAGCGGGGATGAGCCGCATGCTGGGTGCTAACGTGATTGCCACCAGCGGGCGTGCGGTGGAAGCCGCTGGTGACGTGGATGTGCTGATGCTGGATAAAACCGGCACCATCACCTTGGGTAACCGTCAGGCCACGCAGTTTATGCCTGCGCCGGGCGTCACTGAGCAGCAGTTGGCGGATGCCGCACAGCTGGCTTCGCTGGCGGATGAAACCCCGGAAGGACGCAGCATTGTGGTGCTGGCGAAGCAGAAATTTAACCTGCGCGAGCGCGATCTCAGCAGTATGGGAGCCAGCTTTATTCCGTTCTCGGCGCAGACACGTATGAGTGGCGTCAACGTGCAGGATCGTCTGATTCGCAAAGGCGCAGTCGACGCGGTTCGCCGCCATATCGAAGCGAATCACGGTCGTTTCCCGGCAGAAGTCAACGCCAGCGTGGAAGAGGTGGCACGTGCCGGGGGCACACCGCTGGTGGTGGCGGAAGGTGCGCAGGTGCTGGGCGTGGTGGCGCTGAAAGATATCGTCAAAGGCGGTATCAAAGAGCGTTTCGCCGAACTGCGCAAAATGGGCATCAAAACCGTGATGATCACCGGTGATAACCCGCTGACGGCGGCAGCCATTGCGGCGGAAGCGGGGGTGGATGATTTCCTTTCGGAAGCTACGCCGGAAGCCAAGCTGGCGCTGATTCGCCAGTATCAGGCCGAAGGGCGATTAGTGGCGATGACCGGTGACGGCACCAACGATGCGCCTGCGCTGGCGCAAGCGGATGTGGCGGTGGCGATGAACTCGGGTACTCAGGCGGCGAAAGAGGCGGGCAACATGGTCGATCTCGACTCCAACCCGACCAAATTGTTGGAAGTGGTGCACATCGGTAAACAGATGCTGATGACACGCGGCTCGCTCACCACCTTCAGTATTGCCAACGACGTGGCAAAGTATTTTGCCATCATCCCCGCGGCGTTTGCTGCCACCTATCCGCAGCTCAATATGCTGAACGTGATGGCGCTGCACTCACCAAACTCGGCGATTCTGTCGGCGGTGATTTTCAACGCGCTGGTGATTGTGTTCCTGATTCCACTGGCACTAAAAGGCGTGAGTTATCGCCCGATGAGTGCCGCTGCACTGCTGCGTCGCAACCTGTGGATCTACGGGGTTGGCGGATTAGTGGTGCCATTTATAGGTATTAAAGCCATCGACCTGCTGCTGACGCTGTTTGGCCTGGTTTAAGGAGAAGAGAAATGAGTCAGTTACGTCCGGCTATTGTATTGTTAATACTGCTCACCTTGTTGACCGGTGCGGTCTATCCGCTGCTCACCACCGGCTTAGCGCAGTGGTGGTTCCCGGCGCAGGCCAACGGGTCATTGATTAAGCAAGATGGTGCAGTGCGCGGCTCTGATGTGATCGGGCAGCTGTTTGACCAGCCGGGGCACTTTTGGGGCCGCCCGTCAGCGACAGGCGATACGCCTTACAACGCACTGGCTTCCAGTGGCAGCAATCTGGCGGCGAGTAATCCGGCGCTGGATAAAGCGGTGGCGGAACGGGTGGCCGCGCTGCGCAGCGCTAATCCACAAGCGCCCGCTGCGGTGCCCGTGGAGTTGGTCACCGCTTCGGCGAGTGGTTTAGATCCCGATATTTCACCCGAAGCAGCACTGTGGCAGGCGCCGCGTATCGCCGCGGCGCGCAATATGGCGCTGAAGGATGTCGAAGCGCTGATTGCCCGCAACACCGAACGTCCGCTGCTGCCGTTTATCGGTGAAGAGAGGGTGAACGTGCTGCGGCTGAATATGGCGCTGGATGCGTTGCAGGGATAATGATGCGATGCGGCCTGGTGCGCATAAATGCGCACCCTACGATTCTGTAGGGGCGCCATTTATGGCGACCGTTTCAATGGACGCACCGATTGTCATGACGCAATTCGTTGCGCAATACGATGCTGTTAAATGGATGACGAATGAACGACGACATCACCCGCCCTGACCCCGATGCGTTGCTGCTTAACCATAGCGACAGCCATCGCGGCAAGCTGAAAATCTACTTCGGCGCCTGTGCAGGCGTAGGTAAAACCTTTGCCATGCTGCAGGAGGCACAGCGCTTACGCACGCAAGGCCTCGATGTGCTGGCGGGCGTGGTGGAAACCCATGGACGTGAAGAGACTGCCGCGCTGCTCAGCGGTCTGGCGGTGCTTCCCCGTCGCGCCACCGGGCGCTCACGCCATGCCGAATTCGATCTCGATGCAGCGCTGGCACGCCATCCTGCGGTGATCCTGATGGACGAACTGGCGCACACTAATGTGCAAGGCTCGCGCCATCCCAAACGCTGGCAGGACATCGAAGAGCTGCTGGAAGCGGGCATTGATGTGATTACCACCGTTAACGTGCAACATCTGGAGAGCCTCAACGATGTGGTCGGCGGGGTGACCGGCATTCAGGTGCGGGAAACCGTGCCCGATCCGTTTTTCGATAGCGCCGATGAAGTGGTGCTGGTGGATCTGCCTCCAGACGATCTGCGCCAGCGGCTGAAAGAGGGCAAGGTCTACGTGGGCGATCGCGCCGAACGTGCGATTGAAAACTTCTTCCGTAAAGGCAACCTGTTTGCCCTGCGAGAACTGGCGCTGCGCCGCACGGCAGACCGCGTGGATGACCAGATGCGCGCCTGGCGCGATCAGCAGGGCCGCGACAAAGTGTGGCACACGCGTGATGCCATCCTGCTGTGCATTGGTGATGACACCGGCAGCGAGAAACTGGTGCGTACTGCGGCCCGTTTAGCGGCACGCCTCGGCAGCGAATGGCATGCGGTCTATGTTGAAACGCCACGCCTGAATCGCCTGCCGGAAGCGCGTCGGCGCGGGATTTTGCGCACCCTGCAACTGGCACAGGAGCTGGGGGCTGAAACCGCCACCTTGTCCGATCCTGATGAAGCGCGAGCGGTGCTGCGCTACGCTCGCGAGCACAACCTCGGCAAAATTGTTACCGGACGCCAGCCGCAGCGGCGCTGGCGACGTGACAGTTTTGCGCAGCGTTTGGGCCAACTCGGCCCCGATCTTGATTTGCTGGTGGTGGCATTAGATGAACCGGTGCGCGATGCGCCGCATCCGCTGGGAGGAAAACCAGCCAGCAGCGATAAATGGCGGCTGCATCTGCGTGGCTGCCTGATGGCGATTGCGCTGTGCATTTTGGTCACTATTGTGGGGCGCAGGCTGCTGGTGGAGTTCGATCCGGCCAATGCCGTAATGATTTACCTGCTGGCAGTGGTGCTGGTGGCGTTGCGCTTCGGGCGCTGGCCATCGGTGTTTGCCACAGTGATCAACATCCTCGCCTTCGACCTGTTCTTTGTGGCACCCACCGGCACGGTGGCGGTGTCGGATTTGCAGTATCTGGTGACCTTTGCGGTGATGCTGGCGGTGGGGGTGATTGTCGGGAACCTGACGGCTGGCGTGCGTTATCAGGCCAAAGTGGCGCGCTATCGTGAACAGCGTGCGCGACACCTGTATGAGATGGCGAAATCGCTGGGCAGCGCGCTTACCCCGCAGGATATCGCCGCCACCAGCCAGCGGGTGATTGATGTCACCCTGCAGGCGCGCAGCCAACTGTTGCTGCCGGATGAGCAGGGCGAGTTGCAGGCGGTGGGAGAGAACAGCATCGGCACACCGCCGGATCTCGGCATCGCAAAATGGAGCTTCAGCAAGGCGCAACCGGCGGGAGCGGGCACGGACACACTGCCCGCAGTGCCTTATCAGATCCTGCCGTTGAAGAGCGGCAATCACTGTCGCGGCTTGCTGGTGGTGGAGCCGGAAAACCTGCGCCAGCTGATGATCCCGGAACAGCAGCGTCTGGTGGAAACCTTTACCGTACTGATCGCCAACGCGCTAGAACGTATGGCGCTGTCGCAGAGTGAGGCGGCTTCACGCCTGGCAGCAGAGCGTGAGCAGCTGCGCAATGCCTTGCTGTCTGCGCTGTCGCACGACCTGCGCACGCCGCTGACGGTACTGTTTGGCCAGGCGGAGATGCTGATGCTCGATTTGGCGGGGGAAGACTCAAAATATGTCGGACAAGCCAATCAAATTCGCGAACAGACGCTCAGCACCATTCGGCTGGTAAGCAACATGCTGGATATGGCGCGTATCCAGTCCGGTGGCCTTAACCTGCGTGATGAGTGGGTGGCGCTGGATGAGGTGATTGGCGGTGCGTTAAGCAGCATGGGACCGTCGCTGAAAGGGCACGATTTTACACTCGATCTGCCGCCAGAGCTGGTGCTAATCAAAGGCGACAGCGCCATGCTGGAACGCGTGTTTACCAACCTGATTGAAAACAGTCTGAAGTATGCTGGCAACGCGGCCCAGCACGGTATTCGTGCATGGCGTGATAACGAGCGGCTGGAGATTGCGGTGTGGGACAACGGTCCGGGTATCGCGGCGGAAAACATGACGCGTATTTTCGATAAATTCGCGCGTGGGGATAAGGAGTCCGCTGTGCCGGGTGTCGGGCTGGGTTTGGCGATCAGTAAAACCATCATTGAATCCCATCGTGGGCGCATCTGGGCGGAAAACCGCCCGGCAGGCGGCGCGGAGTTTCGTCTGTCGCTGCCGCTGCCTGCGGCCCCTGAAATTTCTGAAGAAGGGCTGAAATAACTTCACACAAGTTCGGTTATACTCGACCACTTGTTTGTTGATTAATGGGAAATTATGGAACGTTTTATCGAAAACCTGATGTATACATCGCGCTGGTTGTTGGCCCCGGTTTACATTGGACTTTCGCTGGGGCTGCTGGCGCTGACCATCAAATTTTTCCAGGAAATTATTCACCTGTTGCCCAATATTTTCAGCATTGCGGAAAACGATTTGATTCTGCTGCTGCTGTCACTGGTGGATATGACGCTGGTCGGCGGATTGCTGGTGATGGTGATGCTCTCTGGCTATGAGAACTTTGTTTCTAAGCTGGATATTGATGAGAACAAAGAGAAGCTGAGCTGGCTGGGCAAAATGGATTCCGGCTCGCTGAAGAACAAAGTCGCGGCCTCGATTGTGGCGATTTCATCGATCCACCTGCTGCGCATCTTTATGGACGCGCGCAACGTCGATAACAGCAAGCTGATGTGGTACGTGATTATTCACCTGACCTTTGTGCTGTCGGCCTTTGTGATGGGCTGGCTGGATAATATGTCGAAGGTGGAGAAGAAGTAACTCGCAATAAATGGCGAAGGGATCGCGCAATGAATTGCGCCGCTACGGTTTGTGCAAGATTGGTAGGGCACGGGCCTGTAAGGGGAGGCCCCCGTCGTCATCCGTCGAGGCCCTTT
>NZ_BBOC01000016.1:0-70495 GCF_001485335.1 Type-D symbiont of Plautia stali
ACGATGGAACATCCATGTTCCAGCGCCACCTTTCGCCCGCGTCCTGCGGGCTCTCCTGGCATACTCGCTCAGCTCAGCGCTGCGGAATGCCAGCCCCGGTACGGCCCCAGCCAGCTCATTAGCTTCAGTGCGGGTTGTCAAAAAGGGCACATTGCGTGAGGCCATGACGCCTCTGCTGACCCCTCAGGGCTATCCGCAGCGCTGAGACTTTTATGTTGGGCCAGGAGCCCCACGCGGGGAGGCGTGGGGCAGTTCGCGGCCGACCATGGATGGTCATCCGCGAACGGTCCGTCCGGCACGACGTGGAAGTCGAAGGTACCGCTTTAGCGGCGCGAGGACGGCCCAGAGGGGGCAGTAGTGGCGGCAGAGCCCGCACTGAAAAGACAGGCCACTTATCAATAAGCCGCCTGAGTTCTTAAATGAAATGTATTAGGCGATTGCTGTGATTTTTAATGTTCAAATTTATAGAATAACTTCAGCAAAATGATCATCTTTTACTCTGGCGCTCTCAGGTCTAATATTTCTCACATCGAGGCAGAACGCCTCACTAACTGAAAATTAAATCTGAGGAAATGACCATGAAATCTATCAAAACTTTCGTTGCAGTTGCCGCTCTTAGCGTAGTTTCTTTCGCCAGCTTCGCACAAAGCGTCTCTGTTGATGCTTCCACTCTGGACAGTGCAGAAGCGAAAATTGCTGCTGTTGCTCAACAACAAGGCGCACAGTACAAAATCACTGAAGCTAACACCAACAACCGCGTGCACATGACTGCTGAGTTGTACAAATAATTTCGCCGTTAACGATATTAAGGCCGCCCTCGGGCGGCTTTGTCATTTGTATCTCAACGCGCCACTAACGTCTCGATTTCGGCTTTAGCCTGCATTAAGGCCGCCACAAGCTGAGTAAACTGCTCATCGAAACGTAAGGCGGGCACCGCGATAGCGAGCGCATAGCGTTCTCCCGGCCCAGTTTGTAATGCCACACTGACACCACACACTCCGCGCGCATGTTCCTCCCGATCAACCGCATAGCCCTTCTGCCGAATCTGCTCAATCGCCTTCAACATCTGCTGAGGGGTTTTCAGTGTTTGCACCGTCCTCAGTTCGTTTAATTGCGGCAATAAAGTGGTAACAGCTTCTGGGCTTTGTTCCGCCAACAGCGCTTTACCATGCGCGGCACAGTGGGAGGGGAACGCAGTACTGATCGGGGAAACAACACGTAACTCCTGATCGGAAGCATATTGACTGACCAGCACCGTATGGCTGCCGCGCCAGACGCAGAGATCCACCGTTTCACGGGTACGACGTCCGAGGGTTTCCATCGCCGGTTGGGCAAGTGCGATAATATCGGTATGCGCGGAGGCGGCGAGGCGCGCCAATGCAGGACCCAGTTTTACCCCATCATTATCTTGCAGCAGCAGTTGCTGAGCGATCAGTGACGTGACCAGTCTATGCACGGTAGTACGAGGCAGAGCGGTCAGTTTTGCCAGTTCTGACATGGATACCCCAGAAGGGCGCGTTTCTAACGCCCGTAAAATGGTCGCTGCACGTGCAATAACTTGTGAACCGTTAGCCTCATTATCTGCAACCATTATTCATCCGTTTCATCAATTTACGAAACTCAGACTCTATCACAATGAGGGGTAGTGATTGACATCAAGCAGAATTACCTCAACACTGCTGTCCGTTATATGGATATAAATTCCATTATTCGGATAGGTGTAATGATGTCAATGATCAAGCCTGCAGCTGCAATAACGTTATTGTCGGTCAGTTGTCTGACCATCATGGTGGGGTGCGTGATTGTGCCGGGATTAAGCGAGATCGCCGCACAGCTTGAGGTGGCGCATCTGGCCAACTGGTTAGTGACGTTACCTGCATTGGGTGTGGTGCTGGCGGGACCGCTGGCAGGGCGCGCAATAGATCGCTGGGGAGCCTGGCCGCTGCTGCTTATTGGGCTTTTTTGCTACGGAGGCTTAGGTGTCGCTGGTGTGTGGTTGCCGGGCGCGGCACTGCAATTCGTTGATCGCCTGTTGTTGGGGGCAGCAACAGCCATCGTGATGTCAGCTGGCACCAGCTTGATAGCCAGCTTCTTCCAGGCAGAGGCGCGTCTTAAGATGATGGCGCGTCAGGGCATGGCGATTGAGCTAGGTGGCGTGGTGTTTCTGTTTATCGGAGGGATTCTGGCGGCGATCAACTGGCGCTTGCCCTACGGACTTTATCTGTTCTCGTGGTTGCTGTTGGCGCTGGTCGTGGTTTGTGTTCCGCGTCCTGCACGGCAAATCGTTGCAGAAGCGGGGGCGGAGAGCACAACAAACAGCGATCGCTTGTTACGTCCAGTATTGCTGGCGGCGCTCTGTTCGATGATCTGTTTCTTCACCGCCATCATCATGCTGCCACAACGCTTTGCGACTGAGGGGGTGGATGCCGCACACATTGGTTATTTCCTCTCATTTGTTTCGCTGGTGGCGGTTCTGGCCGCGGCGCTGATGCCGCACGTTGCACTGCAATTTGGCCCTTATCCCACATTGATTATGGCGTTCATCTGTTATGTGCTGGCGCATCTTGAGTTTGCCGCAGCCCCCAATATCTTGCTGTGCCTGCCTGGTGGTATTTTGCTGGGGATGGGATTTGGTCTGTCAGTACCCTTGGTGAATCATATGACCGTGGAAACCAGCCAACCGCAGGAGCGGGGTCGTCAACTGGCTCGATTGTCGATGGCGATCTTTTCCGGCCAGTTTCTGGCCGCGTTTATGACTTACATTCCGGGTAACATTTCGATGGTGTTTATCGCGGCAGCGCTGTTTGCCGCGGGAAGCATTGCGGCGGTACGCAAACTCGCGTTTAGAGAGTAGGGGCGTGTCAGTGCTTTGTCCGTAAAGGGTCGCGGCTTGTCCCAAAACGTATTTCACTTTTCTGTAGTCTGGGCACTCACTTCAGTTCTGCTCAGGCAACCTATGAAAACCATCATTAGCAAAAACTTCAGCCCCGCGCGGGCGTGGGATGCATTAGATATCGCCAACTTCGACGGCACCAGCGTGCGCTTGCACTGGACGGATAAACCTTACCGCTGGCACATCAATGACGGCGAGGAAGTGTTCGTGGTGCTGGATGGCGTCGTCGAGATGCAGTATCGCGAACGGGGTGACGTGCAAAAAGTGATGCTGAATGTCGGTGATATTTTCTTTGCCAGCATAGGAACCGAGCACGTAGCCCATCCACAAGGTGCCGCGCGTGTGCTGGTGATCGAAAAAGAAGATTCCGAATAGAGCCAACGGAGGACTAAAGCGAACAAAAAAACGCCACCGCTGCTCAACAGGCACTGCTGGCGGGAAATCCTGATTTATCCACAGGTTGGCGGGCACACTTTTCACCTGAATTGTGGATAACATAGAAGAATAGATGATCAGGTCGGTCATTGTTCCTTGATTAATTAATAGTGCGATCATCATGATCGCACTAATAGTTAATATGGTAATGGTAACGTAGGGTATTATTGTTTCCATCGAAGGCACACAGCCTTCATCAACAACCCTAAGGAATATGACCATGAAAACCATCAAAACACTGACTATCGCCGCTGCCGCTGCTCTTTCACTGATGTCTGCTGCCAGTTTTGCACAGAGCATCTCAGTTGAATCTTCAACGCTGGACGGTGCAGAAGCTAAAGTTGCTGCAGTCGCACAGCAGCAGGGCGCACAGTATAAAATCACTGAAGCTAACACCAATAACCGTGTGCACATGACTGCAGAACTGTACAAATAAGTTCGTTTCAAGCTTTAGCGTTAAGGCCGCCTCCGGGCGGCTTTGCTGTTTTTGACGTTAGCCTATCGCTTTTACAAATCGCTGCGTGATTTGCTGTGGCCGCGTAATGGCGCCACCCACTACCACGGCATGCGCACCCAGTTTTAAACACTGTGCCGCCATCTCCGGCGTCTCCACATTGCCCTCGGCGATCACGGGCACTTTGACGGCTGCCAGCACTTTACGCAGAAAGTCGAACGCTTCGGCTGCCAGATATGCGCCCTGTGTTTCACGGGTATAGCCGTGTAAGGTGGTGCCCACGCAGTCAAAACCCAGCTCTGCAGCCTGCTCAGCTTCCTCTAATGTGGCGATATCCGCCATCAACAATAACTGTGGATAGCGGTGACGAATGGCGGCCACCAGCCGCGGCAGTTGATGTTCCCCCGGCCGCGGATGCAGCGTGGCATCGAGTGCGATCATCGCCGGGTTAGCCTCCATAAGCTCATCCACTTCTTTCATCGTCGCGGTGATATACACCTCACTGCCGGGATAATCGCGTTTGATAATGGCGATGACCGGCAGATCAACGGTCTGCATGATCTGTTGCACATCCACCAGACTATTGGCGCGGATGCCTGCCGCACCGCCTTGCTTAGCGGCCAATGCCATACGCGACATGATAAATGGGCTGTGCAAGGGTTCATTTTCCAGTGCCTGACATGACACCACCAGCTTTCCCTTTATCTGCTCCAGCATGGTTGCTTTCATAGCGCGAGTAACTCCTCTACTTCATTTTTGATGATGGTGACGTGCGGACCATAAATCACCTGCACGCCCTTGCCTCGTTGGATCACCGCACGGGCGCCAGTGGCTTTCAGCGCGGCTTCATCCAGCTTAGAACTGTCAATCAGCGTGATGCGCAGGCGCGTGGCGCAACAATCAAGTTCTGCAATATTGGCTTTGCCACCGAGCGCTTCGATTACCTGTAAGGGACGCTCGCCCGCTGCCATGACACTGCTTTCCGTGCTGACATCTTCACGGCCCGGGGTCTTGAAATTGAAGCGAGTAATCAGGTAGCGAAAAGTGAAGTAATAGAGCAGGAACCAAGGTACGCCAACCAGTGGCACGTACATCCAATGCGTTTTGGCTTCACCTTGCAGCACGCCGAATAATATGAAATCGATGAAACCACCGGAGAAGGTTTGTCCGATGGTAATGTGCAGAATGTGGGCAATCATAAAGGCCAAACCATCAAACACGGCATGGATCACATACAACACTGGCGCGACAAACAGGAACGAGAACTCAATCGGCTCAGTGATGCCGGTCAGAAATGATGTCAGTGCTGCCGACAACAGCAAGCCAGCGACGCGTTTGCGGTTCTCGGGTTTGGCGGTGTGATACATCGCCAGACAGGCACCGATCAGTCCGAACATCATAGTGATGAAGCGGCCTGACATGAAACGTGCCGTGCCGATATAGAACTGTTGTGTATTGGGATCGGCCAACTGAGCAAAGAAGATGCGCTGCGTGCCTTCAATCAGTTGACCGTTCACCATCTCGCTGCCGCCTAACGCGGTGGTCCAGAACGGCAAATAGAAAATGTGATGCAGGCCAAATGGGCCCAGCATGCGCAGCACAAAGCCGTAAATGAAGGTGCCAAAGTAGCCCGTCGCCTCAACCAATCCTCCCATGCCGAAGATGATCTTCTGGAAATGAGGCCAGATAAGGGTCATCGCCGCGCCGACCACAATCGCTACAAAAGAACTGACGATCGGCACAAAGCGCGACCCGCCAAAGAAGCCGAGGAATTGCGGTAGGGCGATTTTGTTATAGCGGTTATGCAACAACGCCGTCACCAGCCCAATCACTACGCCGCCAAACACGCCGGTTTCCAGCGTTTGAATGCCCAGCGCCATACCTTGCCCGACAGCACTCAAATTGCTGCTGGCCAATACGCCAGTAAGCGTCAACAGCGCGTTGATGGTGGCGTTCATCACCAAATACGCCAACAGAGATGCCAGCCCGGCTGTACCTTTATCGCTTTTGGCCAAACCCACGGCGACGCCTACCGCAAACAACACCGCGAGGTTAGCAAACACCACCGAACCGGCACTCGCCATGATGGTGAACACACCTTGCAACCAGGCGACATCCAGAAACGGATAGGCCTTAACGGTATTGGGATTGGATAACGCGCCGCCGATGCCGAGCAGTAAGCCGGCAGCCGGTAAAACCGCGACCGGCAACATAAAGGATTTACCGAAACGTTGTGCTTTCTCAAACCATCCTCCGGAGGAGGAGTCGCTGAACATTGACATAAATTTTTATCCCCGACGTGTTGTTATGGTAAAAATTATTATCACAACTTACACCAAGAGATGAAAATTACTACCAGTTGTGTGATAGCTTTCACTTATTACCGAATCTGCTGGCGCACAGCAGGACCTTTGCGCACACTAAGCGCCATTGAACTTGTGCAACGGAGGATGCCATGACGGACAATGAAAATATTTTGCTGCATTTACGCCAGGGCTTGCCGGGCTACAGTCCGGCGTTGCAAAAGCTGGGCGATTACATCCTCACCGAACCGCATAAAGTGTTGTATTTCACCATCACAGAACTGGCGAAAGAGACGGACACCAGTGAGGCCAGCGTGACGCGCCTCTGTCGAAATCTGGGCTGCAAAGGCTATACCGAATTCAAAATGGCGTTGGCAATGGATGTGCAGCAGAATCAGCCAGCGGCCACCACCAGCGGTGACAGCATCGATGCGTTAGTTGAGGAGTCAGTGCAAGCGCTGCGTGATACCGGGAAGTTTATTGCTCGTGACGTATTAACCCAGGCGGCAACGGAGATACATCAGGCACGGTCTATCCAGATTTACGGCGTGGCTGCCAGCGCCATCACCGGTGAATATTTGCATTATCGTCTGCTGCGCCTGGGCAAGTCAGCACAGCTGTTTGGTGATATGCATCGTGCCGCGATGAACGCCTCGACATTAAGTGAAGGCGATTTGGTAATTGCGATCTCGGCCTCTGGCTCGACCAAAGATCTCATGCATGTGGTCAACGTGGCGAAGAAGCGCAAGGCGCGGGTGTTGATGCTGAGTAACACACTGCGCAGTCCAATGGGGAATCTGGCCGATATGCTACTGGTGGCTGCGCGTCCCGAAGGACCACTCAATGCTGGCACCCTCAGTGGCAAAGTGGGCGCGATGTTGCTGGTGGAGGTGCTGATGGGGGAGTTGATGAAGCACGATACGCATTACGTCACGGCCAGCCAGCAAACTGCCAGTGCCACCTTGCCGATGCTGATTTGAATATTGCGGTGTGCGTGACGGCACACCGCAATGATACTCAGATTACTCGCTCGCCAAGGCCGCCACAGGGTCCATACGTGCCGCTTTACGCGCGGGCAGATAGCCAAAAATCATACCGATGATGGTTGAGCAGGCAAACGCCGCTCCCGCCGATTCCCACGAGTAGATGGCCGTCAACACGCCTCCGGCCATCAGGCTAATCAACGGACCAATCACCAGAGAGAGCGCCACGCCCAGCGAACCGCCCACTAAACAAACCAGCACCGCTTCGATCATAAACTGCTGCATAATATCGCCTCGTCGCGCGCCCACCGCCATACGCACGCCTATCTCATGGGTACGCTCGGTGACAGACACCAGCATGATGTTCATCACGCCGATACTGCCAATCATCAAGGCAATAGAGGCCACCATTAGAATCAACAACGTTAACGTCGCTGCAGCTCCTTCAATCGCTTTGCGGTACTTGTCGCGGTTAAACATCAGGAAGTCTTTGGTGCCGTGACGTGCGGTCAACAACTGGGTCAGTGATTCCACGGCAGGACCACTCACCACGTCATCTTTCAGTTTGATACTGATGCTGGTGAGCGCCGTTTGCCCGCTGATGCGGTACATCATGGTGCTCCACGGCAACCACACACTCAGGCGATTGGGAGAGATCCCGTTGTCTTCATGCGCCACGCCAATCACGCGCACCGGCACGGAGCCTAGCACAATCATCTTGCCGATGGGGTTCTCATGCGCGGCGAACAGCTTATTGCGCGTATTGGTGTCAATAATGATCTCCTGGCGCGCGTGGCGTTCATCACTGAAGTTGTTGCCTTCGGTGAGTTTGATGCCCTGAATCTCGAAGTAGTCTTTGCCAACGCCGGAAACTGAAGCCTTGGAGGAGTTTGAGAGATAGCGAATGGGCTGCGTGGAGAGGAGTTCGGGGCTGACTTTATCGACAAACTGCTGGCGCGCAATCACATCGGCATCGGCCATCACCAGCGTTAATACCGGGTGCGCTTCATCTTCGGCAAAGTCACCGCCAGCATAGACGGAGACCACATTGGTGCCGAGACCTGAAATGCTTTCCAGCGTCTTTTCGCGTGCACCTTGCCCCAACGCCACAACAGTAACAACGGCGGCGATACCGAAGATGATGCCGGTCATGGTCAGGGCGGTGCGCAAACGGTGGCTGTTCATGGCATTCAGCGCCATGCGCATGGATTCACGCAGGCGATCAATGAATCCACGTAGTTTGCTCTGGCTTTTTCGCGCCACCGGCGCAAAGCGAGCACGTGTGGCATCCTGTTTGCGGCCGCTGTCGGCAACAATCTCGCCATCCTGAATTTCGATAATACGATCTGCGTGCTGCGCCACTTTCATATCGTGCGTGACGATAATGACGGTGTGTCCTTCACGATTCAGATCATGCAAGATGCGCAACACCTCCTCGCCGGAGTGAGAATCCAGTGCGCCGGTGGGCTCATCCGCAAGAATAATTTCTGCGCCGTTGATCAGCGCACGCGCGATACTGACACGCTGCTGTTGGCCACCGGAGAGTTCGCCGGGCTTATGGTGCTCTCGACCTTGCAAACCCAAACGTGCCAGCAGCTGTGCCGCGCGTTCGCGGCGCAGGTTACCCGGCAGGTTGGCATAGATGGCTGGGATTTCGACGTTACTCAAGGCCGTGAGGTCCGGCATCAAATGGTAGCGCTGGAAGATAAAGCCGATATGTTCGCGCCGCACTTTAGCCAGTGCATCCGGTGACAGCGTGGCGGTATTCTGCCCGTCGATAAAATAGTGCCCGCTGTCCGCAGCATCCAGACAGCCCAGAATATTCAGCAGGGTTGATTTACCCGAGCCAGAAGGGCCAATAATCGCCACTCTTTCGCCGCTGGCAATTTGCAGATTGATGTCTTTCAGCACATGCAAAGATTGTGAACCGTTAACATAGCTGCGCTGAATGTTTTTCAGTTCGATCAGGCTCACATCACCACCTTGTCGGCACCTGGTGCCTGAGTGGCGAGGATCACTTTCTCACCTGCTTGCAAACCGCTTAATACCTGAATATCGACGCTGTCGGAGATGCCGGTGGTAATGATGCGCTTCTCGGGCAAGCCTTGCTTATCAGCCACTTCAACAAAGGTTTTGCCATCGGCATCTTTTTTGGTGGCCTGAACCGGGATCAACAATGCCTCTTTCGCCGCGTCACGCAACAGATTCACTTGGGCGGTCATGGAGATGCGCAGCGCATTATCAGGATTCGGTACATCCAGCAGCGCATTGTAATAAATGGCAGCGTTAGTGCTGCTGCTGGGGGTGCTCTCGCTGTTGCCCATTAACGCATCATCTTTCATCACCGATTCCGGTGCCAGTTCAATGCTGCGCAGCGTGGCGTTATAGCGTTTATCGGGATTAGCAAAAGTGGTGAACCACGCCTGCTGACCCGGTTTCACGTTGTTGATATCCGCTTCGGAGATCTGCACTTTGATGGTCATGGTGCCGAGTTGTGCCAGTTTGGCGATAGTCGGTGCACTTTGCGCGGCATTGACGGTTTGGCCCTGCTTGGTGACGATGGCGATCACCGTGCCATCCATCGGCGCCATGATGCGGGTATAGCTCAGGTCGAGCTGCTTTTTATCCACTTCAATTTGTGCCTGAATCACCCGGGCTTTTTGCGCAGTCAGTTCTGCGCGTGCCGTGCTCCAGGCTTCGGCAGCTTCGTCATAATCCTGGCGGGAAACCGCATTGGTTTTCAGCATCTGTTGCAGACGTTTGAACTGCGCATCTTGTCGCACCAGCGTCGCTTGGCGCGTTTCCAAATCGGCCTGTGCCACGCTCAGGGCGGCTTCTGCGTTTCGGAGATCGCTGCGCTGCGGCTGATCGTCGATTTCCGCAATCAGTTCACCTTTGCTCACGGCATCACCGGCTTTGATATACAGCTTTTTAACCTGACCGGATACCTGCGCACCCACGTTGACGCGCTCGATGGCGTCCATCTTGCCGGTTGCGGCAATGACATTTTCAATGTTGCCTTGACGCACCGTCGCCGTGACCAGCGCATTCGATTTTGGCCGTGAGCTGCTGTAAACCCAAACCAGAATAATCACAAGTAACAGAACAATCGCGACCAAAAGCCGTTTTTTAGAAGTATTGAACATAAGCATCCCTTTCATGAAGCGAGAATAATAATCACTAAATGCAACAAACAGGAGAAAATTCGTCAGGGTTGTCTCACTAAATGGCGTGCATTGAGAAAAAAATGAAAATTTTCCGAATAGAAAACGTGGTTGAGATGTTTACCCCTTAAATCACTTACTTTTTGGGAAATGCTATGTCGCTTTCGCCTCACCCTCAACATCGTCAGCGTTATGACGCTTTCAGCATGGCGCTGCACTGGATCACGGCTTTTAGTGTGATTTTTCTGTTTGCTTCTGCACATATCTGGGAACAGTTAGAGAAGGGCACGCCGCTGCGTAAAGGGTTACAGGCGTGGCACATCTCTTTCGGCATTTTGCTGGCGGTGGTGATGATTGTGCGTCCGCTGTGGCGGATCTACAGTCAACGTCAGTCGCATCTGGCGGTCGCGCCAGCAGAGGGACGTGCGCTGCTGCGTATTGTGGCACATGCCGTGCATGGGCTGTTGTATCTGCTGTTGTTTACACAGGTCGTACTGGGATTCCTGTTCCGTTGGTCACAACAGGAGCCGTTTAGTTTCTTTGGCTTGTTCAATGTTCCTGCTTTTATCCAGGTTGATACCGCCTTGCGCCACACACTGGCGGGATTACACAACAACGTTGCCTGGGCGCTGATTAGCCTGGCGGGCGCGCATGCGCTGGCAGCGTTACTCCATCACTACGTTCTGCGCGACAACGTGCTGCGCCGTATGCTGCCGTTGCGCGATTCCATGCCACTCCGCGAGGAAAAATGATGAAGATGATGACTCAGGTTCGCTGGTTCGCCGTGCCTGTACTGCTGATGGTGTTACATGCACCAGCCGCACTGGCAATGGGGGATGACGACAGCGACAAGAAAACATCCGACTGTCCGAAAGGGCAAGTGTACGACAGCAAAACCAAGTCCTGCGTGCCGGAAAAAACCAGTATGCTGAGCGATGAAGATAAGACGAATTACGCTTATCATCTGGCGAAAAAAGGCGAGTATCAGGCGGCACTGACACTGCTGGATAGCTTGCACAATCAAAACACCAAGGAGGCTTGGAACTATCGCGGCTACGCGACGCGAAAACTGGGCCGCACTGATGAAGGCATGGCTTACTATCAAAAATCGATCGCGCTGGATCCTAAATACGCCAAAGTGCGTGAATACCTTGGGGAAGCCTGGATGATAAAAGGACGCCCTGATTTGGCAAAAGAGCAACTCACCATTATCAAATCGCTGTGCGGCGTGAATTGCGAAGAGTATCGCGATTTGCACGCGGCGATTAATGGCCATCCAGAATCATAATGTTGGTATTTGACGGAGGGCGAGCCCATCACCAGTACTGAAGTCCGCCAGCACCTGGCGGCGCATCTGGCGCGCATGTGGCGTTACGCAATGGTGTTGTCGCGTAACCGGGATGTGGCTGAAGAACTGGTGCAGTCCACCTGTGTGCGGGCGCTGGAACGCAGCGCCCAGTACACGCCGGGCACGCGCATCGATCGCTGGTTGTTCACGGTGCTGCATTCGGTGTGGATTAATGAGCTGCGCGCGCAGCGGGTGCGGATGGGGCAGGGATTTGTTGAGAGCGATGAATTACTGGCCCCCGATCATCAACTGCAAAATGAGCAGCGGATGCAGTACGCCAAAGTGATGCAGCGCGTAGGGCAGCTGCCAGAGGCGCAACGTAACGCGGTATTTTTAGTGTATGTCGAGGGCTTTACCTATCAGGAAGCTGCAGACACCCTGGCCGTGCCGATTGGAACCATAATGAGCCGCCTCGCTGCGGCCCGCACCACGCTCGCTAGCGCAGTCACAGCGCGGCCGGTACAGGAGAAACGCTTGTGAATGCACCTCGATTTACCTCGCCCTATGCGGATGAAGCCATCGTTGCCTGGTTGGATGATGAGATGTGCGTGGATGACGCACAGGCGTTTGAAACCGAACTGAAACGCAGTGAAACCCTTTCTGCGCGCACCGCAGAACTGATGAAAAGCAATCAACCCTTTGCCGATGCTTTTGCCCCAATGCTGGATGAAGCGCCGCTGGAACGAATGGAATCGCGGCTGGCGTATCTGCTGGCTAACACACCCTCTGTGCCGGCTAAAACACCCGTGCAGGTGAGCCGTCGCGCGTTGATCGCTGCGTCAGTCAGCTTTTTGCTGGTGGGCAGCGGCATAGGCTATTTGGCGCGTCCCGTCGCGAAAGCCGAGCAGGGGGAAAGCGAACGCATTCGCGAGCTGGAAGCGCAATATATGTCGCTGTACAGCCCTGAAACGCTGGCTGACGTCGACAGTTCACCACAAGTGTTGCTGCGATCCCTTCAGCGCACCGCGCGCGACCTGGATTTGCACCTCACGCCGGAACAGTTGGTGCTGCCGGAAGCGAGTTTAAAAAGTGTGCGTATGCTGCGTTATGATGACGCCCTGATTACGCAAATCGCATGGAATCACAGCAGCTATGGTCCGATGGCATTGTGCATTTCACGTGAAGACCAGGCGCTGCAAAGCGGACTGGCGCAGGAAAAGCGTCACGGTATGAACCTGGTGTGGTGGCATCGTGGCGGCTATCAGTATGTCTTGATTGGGCGTAATCCAGCGGATCAGTTGAAAAGGGCCGCGCAGTCATTGAACGCGGCGCTGATATAAATTCATACGTAATGGTATCGGCGCAATACATTGCGCCGATATTGTTTTACGAGATGCCCAACAACTGTTTCAACTGCACAATCTCTGCCTGCCACTGTGATTGCAGCGCAGGCTTTTGATGCCTGGGTTTACGGGCCAACTCTTCATCCAGTCTGCTCTCCAGCTCACAAAGCGCCAGCAGCATTGCATCCTCATCGTTGAGTGATTGAGTGGACAACGAGGCACCGGAAGCAGTGACGATCTCAATGGGTTGTTCACTGCGCATCTGCTCGGTGACCTGATCAAAATCGTGCCACTCCGTCAGTTGCCGATCCTGGATCAGCCAGAAACGGTTGCAACTGCTGCTGATTAAACTGCGGTCGTGCGACACCAGCAGCACGGCACCGGCAAACTGGTTGAGCGCCTCGGCAAGTTCCTCCTTTCCGACCATATCTAAATGATTGGTCGGTTCATCCAGCAACAACAACGAGTAGCGCGCTAACGTCAAACCCACGAACAGCAGACGTGAACGTTCGCCACCGCTTAATGAACCGATCAACTGCTGATGACGCAGGTAAGGAAATCCTGATCCTATCAACGCCATTTTTCGCTGATCCTCACTGAGTGGGGCAAATTTCGCCAGCGCCTCGCTGAGTGTCTCTTCATCTCGCAGCTGATTGAGGCTTTGATCGTAATAACCGAGTCGAGCGCGTGGATGGAACAGCGCGCCACTTTCAGTACGATAATCGAGCCATAATTGCCGCAGTAATGAAGACTTGCCACTGCCATTACGGCCGACAATCGCTACACGATCGCCGCTTTTTACCTGTAAGGCCGGTAATGAAAACAGCGCAGGGGCCTGCTCGGCTGGGTGAACGTTCATTTCAGGCAACGCCAGCACGCGATTGGCATCCAGCGCTTCGCCCTGCAATTGCAATCGCCACAGGCTGCCTTCACTGAGGGTGGTTTGCGCCTCCTTCAGCCAGTTAGCACGTTTCTCCATCTGCTGTGCTTTACGGGACAATCCTTCGTTGTCATAAGTGCGGCCCCAGACAGCCAGCCGTTTTGCACTTTTTTCAACGCGATCAATCTCGTTCTGCTCTGCCTGAAAGCGCTGCAGATCGGTTTCGTCCTGTTGAGCCAGTGCCTGTCGCGCTGCCGAGCAGGGCAAACGGAAAGCGTGCAGGCTTTGGTCGCGCAGAATCCAGCTGCTGTTCGTGACCTTATCCAGCAGCGTGCTGTCATGCGATACCAGCACAAAACTGCCGTTCCAGCCATTGAGAAACTGTTCAAGCCACAGCAGGGTGGATAAATCGAGATGGTTACTGGGCTCATCCAGCAACAGCAGGTCAGGCTGTTGAATCAGTGCGCGTGCCAGCAGCAGACGCATGTGCTGTCCACCGCTCAACGTAGCGGCGTGTTGAGCCTGCTGTTCTGCGCTGAACCCGAGTGAGGACAGCAGTGCTTCTACGCGCCAGGCCTCACTGAGTTGCTGTTGCTCTGGCAGACGGGCAACAACGCTGGCATAGAGTGAAGCCTGATGTAACTGCGCAGGCAGATGCTGCTCAATGCGGGCCATTAAACAGTGGTTTGCCAGTGTGACGCGGCCTTGGCTGCTTTCAAGATCACCGCTCAGGATCTTCAGCAAGGTACTTTTACCCGTGCCGTTATCACCCAGCAAGCCGATGCGATCGCCTTTTTTCAGGCTGAAATTAAGGTTGTGAAAAAGTGTACCGAAGGCGTTATCAAAGCCGACAGCGTGTGCGGAAAGAAGTGTGCTCATGTGCTTACTCATAAGTTGCAGGCGTAGAAAGCCCGACGTCATAAATCGCTGACGACAACCCGGTAAGCCGGAGGAAGGGATGACAGTATTAGTGAACTTCGCTCAGGCGGATTATCGCAGCACGAATGCAGAGATAGCTGAGCGCGGCCAATTACTATAAAAGTGTGCGTAAACAAACAACTCACACGATGACATAGTAATCCTCCTTAATTATCAGTGGGTGGAAAGGTGAGTTGATGATAGCCAGAGGAGCGGGCATTATCCAGACCAGCGTGGCAACATTGTGAACTTAAAGCGCTTCGATTGTCGGGATTTCACCGGCCATGATTTAAAACGAATTGAAGGATTAACTGATGAATGAACAGCCATTACCGTTAGTGCTTATTCCCGGATTTATGCTGGATGAAACCCTTTGGGATGATTTTGTTGAAGCCTGTCCAAGTGACAGGGTGTATATCCGTGCCAGCCTGAGTCAGGGACAAAGCATCGCAGATTATGCCCGTCTCATTGTTGATACCCTGCCAGCGCGTTTTATTTTGGTGGGATTTTCATTAGGGGGCTATGTCGCTCGCGCGATTGCAGAAGCCTTTCCCGAACGCACGGCGGGTATGATCCTGATTGCCACCTCATTACGTGAAGATCCGCCAGAACAACGGGCCTTACTGGATTCGGCCTCAAAAACCGCGTTAATGGGAGCGTTTAGTGGCTTCAGTGATGCGGTATTAAAACCCTCTGTGCATCCTTCCCGACAAAATGACCCACACCTGATGGATAAAATTCGTGCCATGGGAAAACAGCTTGGTGCGCAGGTGTTCAGAACGCAGGCGCTTCTTGAGCGGAAAAATATTACCCATCAACCTCCGGCCTGTCCGGTATTGGTGATTGCCTCGGAAGGCGATGGGATGCGCGGTCTGGAAGAGTCCCGAGAAATCAATGCGCTATTAGGGGGGGATATGCACATTATCCGTGAAAGTGGTCATATGGTCCCCCTTGAGCAACCTCGATTGCTGGCATTGACGATTTCAGACTGGTTAAAACAAAACGTGCTATAGGCACGCGAAAGTTGCCTTAATGTCAGCAGTGCATCTGACGGGAATACACCGTATAGTGTTCGCATATGTGAACATGTGTACCTATATGGAATTACTATGAGTGAAGTGGTCCGTTCTGCAGCCCGCGTTTTAGATTTACTGGAGTTCTTCAGTGAAAGTGACAAAGAGGCAAATCTGGCTACGATCGCTCACGCTTTTCAGCTGCCTAAAAGTAGTGCGCTCGGTTTACTTCGGACACTTTGCTCACGCGGTTATCTGGATAAAAATGAGCAGGGAATTTATCGTCTCAATGAGGCATTCCGCAGCCATGGTTTTAACTGGGGCGGGGCGAGACTCACCAAACTATTAACCTTGGCCCGACCTATTATGGCCAGTATGGCGAATGAACTCGAAGAGACGGTCACGCTTGGCGTCTTATCCGCTGAAGGTAAAATACGTTTGGTTCATCAAGCATTAACCTCGCAAACCATCCGCTATGAAATGGCAATGTCGACCCTGTTACCGGTGCATTGTACGGCCATGGGTAGAATGTATCTTGCCCTGAAAAATCCGCAAGAGCGCCAGACTTTGTTGGCCCGCTACCCCGTTGCCCCCTGGACCAAATACACCGTTACCGATGCTCAACAGTTGGAGGCCTTGCTCACTGAAGCCGCGGTAAGAAATTATTCAATCTCAGCTGATGAAGTCGATATTGGGGGGACAGGGGTCTGTACCCCTATTTTAGATCCTCAGGGTGAACCTGTTGCCATGCTGAATGTATCCTGCGTCTCAGCCCGCTTCAGTGACAAAAAAAGTCGTATTATCAAAGCCGTGCTAGAGGAAGGGAAAAAACTCACCGACCTTTTAGCCTGATAGTGTGCTCATTGGGAAATTTGTCACTTATGATACGAACTTCTTATTTTGACGTTAAATTTCCCAATCTTCTTGCTGCATAATTAGCCATTCCCACCTTTTTTTTCAGTCGAAAAAACCACACTCTTCCAATCATTTCTCGTTTAACGCCAGAAAAGCACATCAATTTAGTCAAAGAGACTTAAATTGTTCGTTTCGGTTTGCGCTCTTCACCCTCTTTATCTCAGCAAAATTATATGTCAGCGTAGGTCGTATATAAGAACAGTTGTTCATATATGTGAACTTTAATTTCCTGTCGTCCTGACTGAGAGCCTTACTATGAGCCAAGACCCGATCACCCAGGTGTTTAATCATTACCCTCAGGAACGTACCGAAGCCCCAAAGCGACGGCAGTTGTTTGCCGCGATGATCGGCAATGTGCTGGAATATTATGATTTCATTATTTTCGCCTACATGGCCTCTTTGATTGCACATAACTTTTACCAGGGAGATGGCGCGACCGGGCTCTTGGCGAGTTTTGCCACTTTCGGTGTCGGATTTTTGGCGCGCCCGTTAGGCGGTGCGGTGATTGGGAGGATAGCGGACAAATATGGCCGCAGCCTGGCATTGAAAATCACCATTTATGGCATGGCATTGGGTACTGTGGGTATTGGTCTACTGCCAACCTATGAAACCGCAGGGATCCTCGCACCTGTTTTACTGGTGATTATTCGGCTGATCCAGGGGCTGGCAGCCGGTGGCGAGTGGGGTACTGCCACCACTTTTGTCGTGGAATCAGCCCCCTCCGGCAAACGCGGATTCTATGGCGCCTTAGGCCAGGCTGCCATTGCCTCCGCTCAGCTAGTAACGAGCCTGGTGGTCGCCGTCGTTACGCTGATCTTCAGTGAACAGCAAATGGTTGACTGGGCATGGCGCATCCCTTTCTTACTTGGGGCCGTATTGCTCCCGGTCGGAGCCTATATGCGGCGCAACCTTGAGGAGACGCCCGCCTTCGTTGCCGCACAGAACAGCCCCGCACCTGCGGTAAAAATGCCTACGAGCACCGCCATCCTTTTGATGGGGCAGACGTTCGGGTTTGCCATTATCTGGACAGTATCGTATTACGTGATGTTGTCCTGGATGCCCACCTTCCTGAATAAACAAGTCGGTTTCACACCCACTCAGGCGCTGTTTTGTAATGCCATCGCTCTGACCATCATGGTCGCGACCATTCCGTTTTTGGTGCACTGTCTGATCGTATCGGTCGTAAGCCGTTGCTGTTGGCCTGTTGTCTGGCATTTGTGGTGCTTTCCTATCCCCTGTTTCTCTGGATATTGACCAGTAAAACAGTGGCGGTCGTATTGACGGTGCAGATTGTTTTCAATTTATTCATTGCCGCGTTTTCAGGGGCTGCACCTGCTGCGCTCTGCGAAATTTTCCCCACCGCTTCGAGAACCATGCTGCTCTCCATTGGCTACAGCCTTTCAACGGCGATTTTCGGTGGCTTCGCGCCGTTCATTTCAACCGGTTTAATTGACCTGACCGGTATGGCGATATCACCCACCTTTTATCTGATGCTGGCGGGCATTGCTTCTGGTTTGGTGATCATGCGCTTGCGTGAAACCGCCAAAGATTCACTGCATTAATCGACGGGAGAGCAGAGTGAATAATAACGTTTTGATTTGGGGAGCCGGTGCCATCGGCGGTACTGTCGGCGCTTATCTGGCACGTGCTGGTTTATCAGTCACCTTTGTCGATATTGATGCTGAGCATATCCGTCGCATTCGCGATCCTGAGCATGGGTTGCGCATCACGGGGGTCGATGATTTTACAGTGGTGGCGCCAGCGTTCTTACCAGAAGAATTAAAGGGTCAGTGGGCGCAGATCTTTCTCGCGGTTAAATCACATCACACGGAGCAGGCCGCTAATCAGCTCAAGCCTTTTCTGGCAGACGACGGTTACGTCCTCTCGCTGCAGAATGGTTTGTGTGAAGCCGCCATTGCGGAGATTGTGGGCTCGTCGCGCACCGTTGGGGCATTTGTTAATTTCTACGCCGATTGGCTCTCACCCGGTGAAATCCACTTCTCCAACCGAGGCGCAGCCGTGATTGGTGAACCAGATGGCACCATGACAACGCGACTTGCCTCGCTTCAGGCGGATTTACGCCACTTTGAACCTGAGGTGCTTCAGGTTGACGACCTTAACAGTTGGTTATGGGGCAAGTTAGCTTATGGCGCTCTTCTTTTTGCGCAGGCGACCGGGCAAATGGGCATTGCTGATTGTCTGGCAAGGCAAGATATACGTCCGGTATTAATTCAACTCGCCACAGAAGTGGTGCAATTAGCACAAGCGATAGGAATTCCACTCAAAGGCTTTAACGGTTTTACACCCACAGCCTTCCTGCAGGGAGCCAGCCATGCTGAACAAGCGAGCACCTTTGATGCCATGGTGGCCTTTAATCGACCAAACAGCAAAACACATTCAGGCATCTGGCGTGACTTAGCAGTGCGTAAGCGTGCGACAGAAGTGGCTGGCCAGTTGGGGATTGTCGCTAAGCTCGCGGCGAAACAAAAAATACCCTGTCCCGCTGTGATCGCCCTCATTTGTATGATCAATGAAATTGAAGCAGGGAAACGCCTGCAAGACGACCACAACCTGAATGAGTTATTACCATGAAGCTTTCCTTTGCAGGTAAACGTGTCGTCATCAGCGGTGGCGCCATCGGTTTTGGGCGTGAAATGGCGCAACAATTTTATGCGTTGGGTGCAGATGTTTATGTCTGCGATATCCAGGCAGCTGCAATGGCTGATTTAGCGGAGTCTGGCATCAAAACTGCGGTGGTCGATCTCCTGGATCGTCAAGCTGCAACCGCGTGGATTGGCGATATCACCGCCTCGGCTGCCATTGATGTCCTCATCAACAACGCGGGTGGGGTGGCGGGCCAGCAGGGTAAAGCGCTGGAAGAGGTCAGTGATGTCGAGTGGGACAACGTGGTCGAGATCAATCTGGGTGCGGCGTTCGCGCTCAGTCGGGCTGTTGCACCCTCCATGAAACGCCACCAGCAGGGGCGCATCATTAATATCTGCTCTGGGGCCGCCCTCAAAGCCTCACTCACCGGCGTGCAAGCCTATTGCGCCGCCAAACATGCTGTGTTGGGTCTGACGCGACAGCTGGCTCATGAATTGGGGCCGCATTGCATTCAGGTCAACGCCATTGCTCCGGGCTTTGTATTTACTAACGAAGCGACACAGCAGCAATGGAATAACTTCGGACCTGAGCGCCAGCAGCAGGTGCTGAATAATATTGCGTTACGTCGTCTTGGCACAGTGCAGGACATCGCCCATGCGGCGCTTTTTTGGCGTCAGATTTGGCGTCATTCATAAACGGACAAATCATCTCAGTTGATGGCGGGAGTTAAAAATGCAGGAACAGCAGCCCTGGCAGTGGCCAAATCACATCTGGCAAGAGAAGGTGAATCATGTACGAGCGGGGAGAACGCTTAAGCCCACCCATTGGCCTGACGGTGCCGATTTCGCCGTTGCACTCTCTTTTGACAGTGACCATGAATCTAATGAATTGCGCGATGGTGGCAACTCTTTCGGTCGCATGAGTTGGGGGCAATTTGGTACGCGCGTGGGTATTCCTCGAATCGAGGCTTTGCTCAGTAGGTATCAGGTGCCTGCCAGTTTTTACGTGCCCGCCGTCTGCGCGTTACTCTATCCTGAGGAACAGATTCGACTGAGTGCGCAAGGCCATGAAATAGGCCTGCATGGTTGGATTCATGAGCTTAACTCCGTACTTTCCTATGAAGATGAACGCATGCTGATGTTGAAGTCGGCCGATACGTTGGAGAAGGTGTTGGGCCATCGACCTGTAGGGATGCGTACACCATCATGGGACTTTAGCCCGCATACGTTACGCATCGCTCGAGAGATGGGCTTGTTGTATGACTCCTCACTGATGGCTGATGAGCATTGCTATGAGCTGCTCTTGGACGGCGAACCGACGAACGTCGTTGAATTGCCAGTGGAATGGATAAGGGATGATGCGGTGTACTTCATGATGAACCGTTTTCAGGCTCATCGGCCTTACACCCCACCTGAGTCGGTATTTGATATCTTCCGGCGTGAACTTGAATATGCTCATCAGGACGGTGGTTTATTCCAACTCACCATGCATCCGCATATTATCTCTCCACGTTCTCGCGTGTGGATACTTGAAGAAATTATTCGCTTAGGGAAATCGCACAATGCATGGTTTGCGACACATGCTGACATTGTGCGTTGGGTAAAAGAACACAGCTGATTGTCCCACCTCAGGTCCGCAAAAAAAAATAAACCGAAAAGCTATCAGTTTCGGTTTATTTTTATGCCGGTACCCTTCACCGAAAACTCCACTGCACGGTAATCACAAACACCGAAGGGATGATAATCCCTGACTCAATGCCAAAGTAGGGTGTGAAGTTATATTGAAATCCATGGTAAATATAGGGTGAGAAGCCGATCCCGGTCGCTTTCTTAAAGTCGTGATAGGAGCCGTGATCGCCGCAATCCTTAAAGGCATCAAAGAAAAACTCACCGGTGTAACCGTAAATGCCTTTAAACGTCCAGCCATTGTCCCAGACTTTCCAGTCTCGTCTTACCCCCATGGCCAGACAGCGATCGTCAAAGCTGTTTTTCATCGTACCGAGCAGCACGCTGTACGGTGAGTCTTCAGACAACTTACGCTCTACCGAGAAAAAATTATTCTCAAAATTTTCAGTGTATTGCCCATGGTTGTCCGTCAAGTGATAGACAAACGAACCGGTATTGATTGAATAAAGATTAATCTCACTGGCTTGACAGTAGAGTGAAAGTAAAACAATGCCGCTGAGTAAACCCCATAATAAAACAGCATTTTTTCTGCTATGTTCTTCTGTTATGCCATTCATATTTCCCTCACCATTAAAATGAGTTAATGAATCGATTGATAAAAAGATGGTGTTCCACGGATTTAACTGATTGATGCTTAGGAGGAAATTGTTAATGTTTCTTAATTAATTAATGTCTGAGGTAGGCTTATTCTCAGGCAGAGTGCAGGACATGATTGATAAGGTATTTTAGCAGATTTTAAGAAGAGTCAAGAAGTGGGTGTTTTTCTTATAATTGATGGTGATACCCTAAAACATTGTAAAGTATACCTTTAATCTTCTTTTGTCTTAAGGTTGATTGACACAGTATTTAAACCACAGAGAGCATCTCGAACTTATCATTCCAGCCGGTGACGTAATTCGATTTGTGGTTAATAAAGATGCTCAGCCTGTGAACTGCTTGGTATAAATTAATTAAGGAAGAATTGAGAGTTTAAAGATTGGTATTGTTAAATCTGATATTACGTTTCGCTATTTTAAACTATTACTATGGATAACGTAATGCGTAAAGAAATTGTCAGGATAAATCAACATGACAAATCCCTGCGTCACGCATAGTATGTCGATGAGGTTCAACAATAATGAACAAAATAAGCGCAGCGATGAAGCGGGTTTCTGTTGTTATCAACAACGTTGTTGTTTTACATTTCCGTTTGCAGTGACTGCAAACTAAAAGGATGAGTGTGCATGAGCGTAACGAATGAATTCGTTCATGGCGGGGTTACGCTTCAGGCTCTCCGTGCTCCTGATCTCTGCCGTGATGATGTACTGAGTAAATTCACCCATCTGGTGAGTAAAACACTGGATGTGCCGAGTAGTTTCATTTCAGTGATTGACGATAATTATCAGTACATAAAAGCCGCACATGATTTTGCCGTCGGCGAAACTGTGAGAGCCGATTCACTTTGTCAATTTGTTGTTGAAGACGCGGCTCCTTTAATCGTTCCGGATACGCTAGAAAATCATTGCTTTGCAACCAATCCCTTTGTCATCGGGGCACCGTTTGTTCGTTTTTATGCCGGTGTACCACTGATAACCCAAGAGGGGCATGTTTTAGGGACGCTGTGTGTGGTTGACACCCAACCGCGCGAATTTAGCGCGGAAAAACTGGCTACCCTGACGCTGTTATCCCAACTGGTGATCTCTTTTCTGGAAGCCTGGCATTCGGTTGGCTTTACCGATCTCATCACCGGCTTACCTAATCGCCAGCAATTGATCCGTGATCTGCAAACTCTGCGGGTGGCGGGGAGCCAGGCATCCCATCGACTGGTGTTGATTGACTGCATTGATATGCCTCGTGCATATGAATTAGCAAGATCGTTGGGGATGGGGCCGGTCGAAGGGCTTCTCAAAGATATGGCAACCTTACTGCCCTTGCGATTACGCCCAGGCTCTAAAGAGTTGCTCTACACGGTTGCAACCGGACGGTTTGCTTTGTTAACGCTGAGCAGCAGCCACTTTGATGCCGAGTGGGTGGCAGGTAGGATGGAAGGCGTGCATGCCGATATGGGGGAAGGGTTATCCGTCGACCTCACCACCCATACCGGTGAAGCTGTTTTTCTCCCTGCCGAGGTATCCGCGCAGGAAGTGTTGCGCCGTGCAGTCAGCGCCTTACACGAAGCCATCTGTCGTGCGGTGCCCTTTATGAGTTTCAGTGAGCGTAACGATGAACGCCGCACCGATGACTTCACCTTAGTGAATGATCTGGCGACTGCGGTACGCCATAACCACGGTCTCTATCTGGTTTATCAACCCAAAATTTGCCTGAAAACGGGGTTACCGATCGGGCTTGAGGCATTGATCCGCTGGCGTCATCCAAACCGAGGTGAATTGTCTCCTGCTTACTTTATCCCGCTTGCCGAACAAACCTCACTGTTGCAGGAAATTACCGAGTGGGTAATTGAAAAAACCATCGGACGTTTAAGGCGATTACAGGGGCAAGGCATCCAGTTACCCATTACCGTTAACGTCAGCGTGCGGGATTTTAGCCACGGGGATTTTGCCGAGAGACTGGAGAGCAAAATGAACAAGGCTCGTCTCCCGACGAACCTGCTGGGTATTGAGTGTCTGGAAACCGAACGTATCCTCGAAAGTCCTGCGGCGATTAAAGGGCTGGAAATGCTGA
This sequence comes from Type-D symbiont of Plautia stali, assembly GCF_001485335.1. Lineage (NCBI taxonomy): Bacteria > Pseudomonadati > Pseudomonadota > Gammaproteobacteria > Enterobacterales > Enterobacteriaceae > Type-D symbiont of Plautia stali. The sequence goes on from NZ_BBOC01000016.1 coordinate 23,540, forward strand.
AGCTGCGCGGCTTTGATATTTCGCTGGATGACTTCGGCACCGGTTATAGCAATATCAGTTATCTGCGGCGCATGCCGTTGGATGTCATTAAGCTTGATCGCTCCATTATTAGCGGCCTGGCAACGGATACCGCCTCACGCATTATCACCCGGAGTATTATCTCCATGCTGAAGGAGCTGGATTATGTGGTGCTGGCCGAAGGCGTGGAAAACAGTGAGACGCTGGAGGCGTTAAAAGAGTTTGGCTGCGATCAGGCTCAGGGGTTCTTTCACTCCCGCCCGTTGCCCGAACAGGAGCTTGATAGTTGGCTGCGCTGGAAGATGCAGAGTTAACGCTGATCAACCCAAATCAATTGATCAACGGCAAAACCGAGGTGCCTGGCGATGGCCAGGTATTGCTGTTTAATGGCATCAGGCAACGTGGGCTGGCGCGATAAAATCCACAGATAATCACGGTTAGGCCCGCTCACCAGCGCGTACTGATAGTCGTCATCCAGGGCGATAACATTGTAGCCGCCGTAGAAGGGACCGAAGAAGGAGACCTTAAGCGCTGCAGTATCTGATTTACCGGTGAAATACGCTTTGCCATCGCTCTCACTCCACTGTTTTTTCTCTGGATCGTAACCACGATTTACAACGCTGATACCGCCATCACTGCGTTGTGCATAAGTGGCGGTCACATGATCTTTACCGCGTTCAAAGCGGTGATCGAGGCGGGCTATCTCATACCATTTCCCCAGATAGCGACTGGCATCGAAAGGCCTGATCGGCGTTACCCCTTTTGGCGGCGTGGGTGATTTACAGGCAACCAATGTGAGAGATAACGCGGCGAGGGCGGCTAAAGGCCATAACTTCATGACTGCTCCTTAATCAAACTGCATCCGTGATCGTGACGAATGTCTGTTTGATTATAGGCAACATTATTCAAGGCGGCCTGGAGACCGCCTGAGATGTGACGTTATTTCTTATCTTTATCTTCGTCGGCAGGAATCAATGGTTCATCGATGGCGATTGATGTCCCTGATTTCAATAACTGAATATCCAGAATGACGTAGGTCATGGTGGTGATAAACAGTGAGATCACGCTTCCAATGACGCCGCTGGTGGTAAAGGTGAAGTAGTTGTACATCACCACCCAGGTCACACAAATGAACAGCGCCAGGGCGATATTGATGGCCGATTGCGAATAATTCGTGGTGCGCGCGCCCATCTCATTGACCTGCATAAAGAGGTTGGAGCCGGTGTATTTTTCCAGAACAAAAATTGTGTGATCCCAACTGCGCATGCGGCGTGCGCTGCTGCGCGTGAAAAACAAGAATAGCAGTGACACGACCAAGCCCGAAAATGCGATCAGTACGGGGACAGCCTCCAGCGCGTAGATCAAGCTCTTATGGCTGGGGGCCTGTGCGGTGAGATCCAAGGTTAAAGAGGCGCCCAGTACGACGTAGAGAAATACAAACAAGAATAAAAAGAGGGCGTTGCGTTTCCAGTCGAGATCCGCCTCATGGTTTTTCTGCTGGCGAGCAACCTGCAGCGCCAGTGATAAGCGTGGGTCAACGGAGGGGATATCAATCTGTTCGATCTCTTCGCCCAGCAGGCGGTGAATAAACGGTTGATCGGCCGAATCAATGGTAATGCGCATAACAATCCTGATGACGTAACTATCGTGCCCACATTGTAACGTAAATTTCATCGGATACTGGAATCTGCGAGTCAGTCCGCATTTATCCTCTCAGGTTGCTCGTGAGTTGTTTGTTATTTGTACACTTTACGGTGCGGTCAGTTTCGGCCGCAGTAATCACGACGGAGGAATAGCCTATGTCGTACGTTGACGGTTTTGTGGTGGCGGTCCCGGAGATCAATAAGGAGGAGTACCGTGCCATGGCAGCGAAAGCCGCACCGCTATTTAAAGAGTTTGGTGCCACGCGTGTGGTGGAGTGTTGGGCAGATGATGTGCCGGAAGGAAAACTCACCGATTTCTACAGGGCGGTGCAAGCGGAGGAGGGCGAAACGGTGGTATTCAGTTGGATTGAATATCCTTCAAGGGAGATTCGTGATGCGGCGAATCAAAAAATGATGTCCGATCCGCGAATGAAAGAGATGGGTGAGAATATGCCCTTCGATGGCAAGCGGATGATATACGGTGGATTCGCCATTTTACTGGAAGAGTGATCATTGCCTCTGTAGCGGCGCATTTTTTTGCGCGATAAATCGCGCCGTTACAGTGAGTCTTTTTTTTTCCATATCAGCCAAAAAATAGTCCATCAGGCTTAAATTAAAAAATGGATCTTTAAAGTCTAAAGGATAAAATCGATTTCTCATCAACAAGGAGATTTCTATGCTGGATATCATTCAGTTTCCCCTTTTCATCGTTTCAGTTCTGTTATTGTGCATTACGCCCGGTCCTGATCTGGCCTATGTTGTTGGGCAAAGCGTGGCGAATGGACGAAAAAAGTGGTGTGATATCGGCAAGTGGGGTGGCTTTAGGCAGTTGCACCCATGCACTGGCCAGTGCAGTCGGCCTCACGGCATTAATCACGGCCTCCCCCCTGTTATTTACCGTGATTAAATATATCGGTGCCGCCTATCTCATTTATTTAGGCAGTAAAATGCTGTGGGAAACCTTTATTTCCCGCCCACAAAATAGCAATGATAAGATTGAGGTTCCTCGCACCAATACGCGCAGTTTGTTATTGCGCGGCTTTATAACCTCCATCACGAATCCAAAAGTATTGCTGTTTTTCATTTCGTTCTTCCCGCAATTTGTGGTGGTCGATGGTGCACACCATGCCAGTTCGTTTCTCGTGTTGGGTTTGACATACGCCGTGATTGGTTTGTTGACTGACGTCTGTTTCGCTCTGCTGGCGGGGGGCGCGGCCAGTGCGGTATCACGCAACATCACATTGCAAAGAGTGCTCGACCGCATCGTGGGAATGACTTTTATTGGCCTGGGGGTTCGCCTTGCCATGACACGGCGTTAAAAATCATAACGGACAACAAGTCTGATGATTGGCGATAACGGATTATTCGGGTAACGTGGAATCACTTTCGTCACCTACATAATCATAACCGCACGCTAGTTGCAGGAGAGTTCGGCCATGGCAGTTAATCCCAACATCATCGGTATTGTCAGCGATGAATTCACCAATCCCAATACCGTAAGAATGTTGAATGAAGTCACTCGTCAAATAAATGCTCGCGGATACCTTACGCTACTGCTGAATGTGGATTCCCGTGAAAGTTATCAAAGCACGCTGCGCAATGCTGCTGCTTTGCCATTGGCGGGGCTGGTGTTTCTGACATCACTGTTTGACGATGAACTGAGTGCCGTGGCGGATGCACTGCCAGAGGTTCCAACGGTGCATTTAAGCCAAAGCCGTGATAGTCGTGCGAACACGGTGATCGCCGAGGGATTTGATGCCGGTGCCGAGATGGGATTATTGCTGCTATCGCAGGGGCATCAGCGTTTTGGCTTTATGCATAGCCAGGAAAATGATGTCCCGGTGCAACAAATGGCTGGATTCGTCTCAAGTTTAGAGGCAGAGCAGAAAGCGCTGACCGTAGAGCTGTCCGCCGGTGCGAACGACCGCGAACAGGCATATCAGGCGATGATGGCCTATCTGAAGAAAACCCGCGCAGCAGAGCGTATCAACGCGTTGTTCTGTGAGAGCGATGTGTTGGCCTTTGGTGCACTTCAAGCCGTGCGTGATTTTGGCCAAGGCTCGCATGTGGCGGTGGTGGGGTTTGATGATGTGGATGAAGCGCGCGCATCAACCTGGCACCTTACCAGCTGGGCGCAACGACGTGATTTGTTGGTCACCGAGGCGCTGAATCGCCTGTTGGAAAACAAAACTGACGAAACTGATGCCTGGCAACAGGGTGAACTGCAGGTGCGTCATTCCCATCACGGAAAATATGTACCAGGCGAGATGTCGCAGTGTGGCTGCGCAATTCGCCATTAATTCGCTGAAGATAATGGGGTGCTAAAAATTCAGCACCCCGATCACCTAATCTATTTGATTTCTAATGCTGCCACGCGGTCTTTTAGCGCCCGTTCAATCGCCTTGCGATGATAGGGTGACATTTTGCGCCACTCTTGCGCCTCTTTGCGGGTGCGGCCACAGGCACGGCACCAACCACTTTTACCCTCAAAAATACAGATATCAATGCAGGGCGATTTTACCGACATAGTGACTTTTTCCTTAACGGGTGAGGCCGCTTAAGCCGTGTAGCATCATATAGATGCCCACAACGGCGATCAGGGCGCTGGAGAAGTAAGGCGCACGGCGCGCAATATCGGCAAACCCTTTCCAGCGACGGGTCGCATGGCGAACACTGAGCGCAGCACCGGCACCCACTGTCACCAGCGTTAATGCCAGACCAATGCTGAAACACACCACCAGCGCTGCCCCGAGGCTGAATTGTTTGACCTGCAGACACAGGAGCAGCACGGTGATCGCCGCAGGACAGGGGATTAACCCGCCAGTCAGGCCAAACAGCAAAATTTGCAGGTTACTGACTTCACGGCCATTGAAGCGGCGGCGAATATCTTCTGCATGAGCGCGTTCATGTGCATCCTGGAAAACCTGACTTTCAGCCCCAAAATGGGGAAGAGAGACGCGAGGAAGGTCATCCGCGTGCTCGTGATGATGATGGTGGTGGTGATGTGGCGAGTCGTGATGGTGATGGTGCTCATGGTGATGGCCGTGATGGTGATCGTGATGCCACGCATGCGCCTCTGACCATGTACGCCAGCCCATCCAGGCCGCCGTGATCAAAATAATGATGCCCGACACCAACTGTAGCCAGGGTTCGGCCGCTTCAGCGGTAAACTGACGACTGAGATACATCCCGCCCATCGCAATCAACCACACCACGGCAGTATGGGATAGCGTTGCCGCCAACCCGAGCATCACCGCCTGGCGCACGCTGCCGCGAATCGCCACGATAAAAGCCGCCATCATGGTCTTCGAGTGGCCCGGTTCCAGGCCGTGCAAGGCACCCAGCAGGATGGCGCTGGGGATAAACAGGAGCGCACTGGACGTGCCCTGATTCAACAGTGCCGCGAAATCATTCATAGTCATCATCTCGTGTCGTGATAAGTTGAAAGCGGCATTGGCGTGCCGTAAAATCAAAAAAGCAAAGAAAATATACTATACCCCAGTATACATTCAGATCAACAGGAGCTGACAATGGGCCATACACTGAAGCATCAGAAAAGCCTGCTTACGCGCGTGCGTCGCATTAAAGGGCAGGCGGCTTCGCTAGAGACGGCACTGGAGTCCGGTGAGGAGTGCCTGAAGGTATTGCAGCAGGTTGCTGCGGTGCGAGGTGCGGTGAACGGGCTGATGGCCGAACTGCTGGAAGGGCACATTAAAGAGCATTTGATGAATGAATCGGCGACGGAAGCTGAGCGCAGTCAGGACCTGGAAGAGATCGTCAGCGTCATTCGCTCGTACTTAAAATAGGGGCGCGTTGCATGCTGTGGTTGATCGCAAAGTACGCTATAACGGCGGGGATGGTTGTGCTGATTTCGGAAGTGGCTAAACGCAGTGACCGCTTGGGCGGATTGATTGCGGCACTGCCTTTAGTCACGGTCTTAGTGCTGATCTGGATGAAGCTGGAGGGGCAGAGCCAGGCCAAAATTGCCAGCCACGCGTGGTACACCTTCTGGTATGTGGTGCCTACCTTGCCGATGTTTGTGGCATTTCCTTTTCTCTATCAACGTTGGGGATTTTGGCCAACGCTGGTGGCGAGTTGCTTACTGACCATTCTGTTATTTTTACTTTGGGCCACGTTGCTGAAACGCTTTGGTATTGCGCTGATGTGACCAGAGTAGCGCGCGGCAGTCGCCGCGCATCCGTCAAAACTGATATTCAGCAGCCGTCACCAGTTGCACAAAGGGACCTGACAACGTTTGGTTATGATGGGCAATAATCTGTTGCGCACTGAACTGCCCGTTATCCGTAGTGGTATGCGCATCACCGATAAAAACCACCCGAAACCCCAAGTCTGTTGCTGCGCGGCAAGTGGTATCCACGCAATATTCGGTTTTCATCCCGCAAATCACCAACTCTTCGATTCCCGCTAATTGCAATGATGCTAACAGCGTGGTGCCACGAAAACAGTTGGGATAGCGCTTCATAAACACGCCATCCTGCGCTGGGTCGATTGCCAGCTGCGGGATGAGTTGCGTCAACGGGCTGCTTTCCGCAAGAGGTGAACCCTCAGGTCCTGTATGGCGTGCAGCAAAGATTCCGGCGTCCATTTCCCGGGCGTGAGTAATCAATAAATTGATGTTATCCAGCGTTGCCTCTGCGGCATACGGCTGCTCTGACGCAAAAAACAGACCGTGCTGCATATCAATGATCAATAGCGCTTTTTTACTTGGGGATGTCATGGTGTGTCTCCTTTCACTGGGTGATGAACGGAGACGATCCCCGTCCATTGTCTGACAGGGCGAGGGAACCTGTAAGCTTACGTTTTCGTTACAGATACACACGCACCGCCGCCAAATGCGGTGGTGATGGTCACTGTGGTCAACGTAATAAACTGAGACATTTCAGGCTCGCTTAAAATAACAGATGAAGTTCGACGTTATCACAGTCCGGTACAAAATCCATCTGTGTTTTGCCCATCGGGATAAAAAGCCGCTAGAGTGGAAGCCATCACTTATCTGCGGGATGACGGATTTGGTAAAGCCCATTCATTTAACCCATCTTTTGCGCAGTCCAATGGCGGGTACAGAAGCTATGGCAATTCATAGCGGACATGCTTTCCCGCGTCATTCTCACGATCATTATAGCATTGGTGTCATTTCACAAGGTGCGCAACGTTCCTGGAGCTTACTGGGGCAGATTGAGGCAGGTCCAGGTGACGTGATCGTTGTTAATCCCGGAGAGATCCACGATGGAATGCCACTTGATGGCCCACGCAGCTGGCAGATGATCTATCTGGAACCTGAAGTTTTATGGCAGGAATTGAGGATGGAAAAGCAGAGGGGAGACGCGGTGTTGCGCCCCTGTGTGCAAGATAAACAGTTGAGCGCTATGTTGCTAAAGCTCTTCTCCTCAATGACTGAGCCGGGAATTGAGCAAGGTTTAATGGAAGAGGCGTTGTTGCAGTGCATGATGCATCTCAGCGGTAACCATTCACTTACCCCGCCTTACCGACCTGATATCACTCCCTCAATCCAGCGCGTAAAACAGTATCTGGATGACTCACCCACGCTGCAAACCAGTCTGACAGAATTGGCAGCATTGGGTGATCTCAGCCGTTTCCAGTTATTGCGCAGCTTTGCCCGAGAAGTGGGGACCACGCCACACGCTTATTTACTGCAACTGCGGGTACGCCACGCGAGACGATGGCTGGCGAAAGGCAATAGCCTTGCTGATACGGCCATACTTAGCGGATTCTCCGATCAAAGCCATCTGACGCGCGCATTTGTACGTCAAATGGGCGTGACGCCAGCGCGCTACCAAAAAGCGATTCTGGCGTGAACACTCCTGCAATTTTGTTCAAGACGCGTTAAATCCTGGCAATGATACTCAGCTGACACTTTCGACTGAGGTAAGTCAGATGCAACTGAGTTTTGACTTCATGGCCACATCGCTGATCGTGGTGGTGTCGCCAGGCCCCGGCGCCCTGTTAACTATCGCCAGTGGACTCACGCAAGGGGCGCGCACGAGTATGATAACGGCGCTCGGCTGTACGCTCGGTATCGTGCCGCATCTTTTAGCCGCGTTACTGGGGTTGGCTGTGGTTTTTCATACCAGCGTCTACGCCTTCAACTTGTTGAAATGGCTTGAAGTTATTTACTTGCTTTACATGGCCTGGGTGACTTGGCGTGATCGGGGCACTTTGCGTACCGACGATGAACCCGTCTCGCGACCCCCGCTGCGCATTATCCAACATGCGGTGTTTATCAACTTGTTTAACCCTAAACTGCCGCTGTTCTTTCTGGCATTTTTACCGCAATTTATCGCGACAGACAGTGTCACGCCTGCAAGGGATATGCTGCTGTTGAGCACGATTTTCATGGTGCTGACACTACTTACCTTCATGTTTTACGGTGCATTTGCGGCAATGATGCGAAGAAAGGTGCTCGAACAACCGCAAGTCATGCACTGGATAAGACGGTTGTTTGCCCTGAGTTTTGTTGGCCTGAGTTTTGTTGGCCTGAGCATCAAGTTGTTAGTCACTTCGCGATAATGAACATTTAAGGAGTATTTTTCATGGAATTTGATTCAATCGAAGCAGTTCGTCACGAAATCGACCGGCTTGATTCACAGCTGGTGGCGTTGATAGCTCGCCGCGGATCTTGCGTCAAAGCCGCTGCGGCATTTAAGAAAGACAGCGATGCAGTCAGAGCGCCAGATCGGGTTCAGCAAGTTGTCGATAAAGTCAGAAAGCAAGCCGTAGAGCAGGGACTTCCAGGGGATATTATTGAGCAGGTATACCGCGCCATGATTGCGGCGTTTATTGAGTATGAACTGCAGCAGCACCGCGATTTGCAAGCATAAGAAAATGGGGCCAACTGGCCCCATCATTAATGCTGTGTGTCTTTGCCCGTGTGACTACGATTACGGAAAATATGCGTGACGTTATCCGCGTCCTTTAGCGCTACGCTATTTCTAGAGGTTATCTGCTGATTATTCATGACTTCTGCCATAGCGAGACGCAACGCTTTCAGCCTCGCGGGGTCAGACTCCTGCGCGGCCATGATTCTTAGTTTCTCGAGCAGAGTATCATTGGACACTGGCACTACATTCCTCAATAGCTGTAGAACTGCATCGCCCATCAGGATATCGGCCAGTCGTTCCTCATCACTTCTATGCATAAATGTTCTCTGGTTATGGTTATCGCAACAAATCCGCGACAGATAACAAAGTGGGTTCAGTCTAAAGCGAAAGATCTGATGAGGCGGAAGCCACTTTGTCCGTTAGCAGAGTCGTGCGCCTGTTCTCAGGATTCCCGGTTAGCAATAAACATCAACCCGATGAGTTGTTGATAGTGCAACGCTTCTTCAGTGTCATTGGCCTGTTCCAGACGGCAAATCAGTTTGGTACAGAGCGTTTTGCGGCTGAGCGTGCGGCCGGAACGTAATATTTCCACCACAATGTGTCCGAGGGTTTCTTGCTGAGAGGGAAAGGTTGCTTCATTAAAATAACGCGCGATGGCATCTGAGGTGGATAAAAGGTTTTTGTCCTGACGCATGGTTCCTTCCTCCAGGCTAACTAGTGAGCAAAATGCTCGCGAAAATTATACAAGCTTAATCAGTTTGTACAAGAATATGAAGGAACATCAGCGAGGCTGTTTTTGCAAAAAGTGCTAATTGATTAATTACGGATGCTTAAGTAATAGGCGAGGCGTTAATTACGGCAGCGAAGTTTCAAAATCATTATGCCCCTCAATAAGAGGGGCTATCGTTTAATAGCCATCCGTAGAACGTGTCAGTGATTCCCACGCATCAATCTCCGTGCTAAACGCCGTCAGTTTTTCTCTTACCAGTTTCAGTGCATCACTGCCCAGCAGCAGGTGAGCGGGTGGGTTGTCGCTCTCGATCACCGCCAGCATCGCGCGTGCGGCCTTCTGCGGATCGCCAAGTTGCTTGCCGCTCTTCTCTTCACGCGCCTGGCGAATGGGGTCAAACAGCGCATCATAATCGGTGATACTGCGCGCACTTCGCACCATCGAGCGTCCCGCCCAATCGGTGCGGAATGAGCCGGGTGCCACAGCGGTCACATGAATATTAAATGCAGCCAGTTCCTTGCTCAGCGTTTCTGAAATACCTTCCAGCGCAAACTTACTGCCGCAGTAGTAACTGATACCCGGCATGGTAATAAATCCGCCCATCGAGGTGATGTTGAGAATATGTCCGCGGCGACGTTGCCGCATATAAGGCAGTACGGCTTTGATTATGGCCACGGCGCCAAAGACGTTAACATCAAACTGACGACGCATTTCCGCCAGAGAAGACTCCTCCATTACCCCTTCATGACCGTATCCGGCGTTGTTCACCAGCACATCAATCGGCCCATGGTGCCCTTCAATATCCGCTACAAGATCATCAATGGCGCTGAAATGGGTGACATCCAGTTCAAATGCCACAGCATGTTGAGGATGTAACTGTTCAAATGCCGTTTTCGCCTGGGCATTTCGCACCGTTCCTATCACACGATAGCCTTTTGCTAACGCTTCTTGCGCCAGGGCGCGGCCAAATCCGCTACTGACGCCAGTAATCAAAAGTGTTTTAGAGGTTGACATTACGATTCTCACTATGTGAATGAAGAATGCATATTATTCTCTGGAAGAGTGCGTTATAAGGCCGTATCTTCTGCTTTTATTGCCTATTCTTATGATTGCGAGAATGTGATGTTTCATTCAGATATGCAGCTACGCACGGTTCAACTACTGAAAACGTTAGCCCCGCAAGAGGGATACAATTTGACGGCGTTGCCGGATGTGCGCATTTTACGCTCAGATCGTCCGCTGGCGCGTACTCCGGTACTCTACGATCCCGGCATCGTGATTGTTTGCCAGGGCAGTAAGCGCGGTTATTTTGGCGATCAAGTGTATGTCTATGATGAGCAGCACTACCTGGCGGTTTCTGTGCCGGTGCCTTTCACCATGGAGACCGCTGCTACAGCGGAACATCCGTTGCTGGCGATTTACATGCATTTGGATTTTAGTTTGGCGACGGCATTGTTACTGGAACTGGAGCAGCAACACCTTCCGCTTGCGGTGAAGGCGGCACAGAGCATGGTGTCCAGTCCGATGGATGAAACGCTACGTGATGCTGTTTTACGATTTTTAACCGTACTCAACCATCCGCTGGATGCCGCAATACTTGGCCCATCACTGGTGCGTGAACTCTATTATCGTGTGTTGACAGGGGCGCAGGGACAAACATTGCGCGCTGCGCTGACCCTGCAAGGACAATTCGGCAAAGTGGGCAAGGCGCTCCGCCATATTCACGCCTGTTATGCGCAGACGCTGAATTTGACACAGTTAGCGGATGAGGCAGGCATGAGCGTGCCGACGTTCAGTGCGCATTTCAAAATCATCACCCAGCAATCGCCGATGCAGTATGTGAAATCGGTGCGACTGCATCAGGCGCGCATGTTGATGGTGCGTCAGGAGATGACGGCAGCCGCCGCGAGTCATGCCGTGGGCTACGAGAGCGCCTCGCAATTCAACCGTGAATTTAAACGCCTGTTTGGATTGCCGCCAGCAGAGGAGATCAAACGCATGCAGCGCAATTTCGCGGTGCCACCTGCGCAGCAGGCTTCCGCGTTTGTTTCCTCGCATTGAAATTCACGCGGCTGTCTTCAACACCATCACCGCATAGCGGCACATGATATCGGTGGCATTGCTAAACACACAATCCGCCGGATCACCTAACTCAAGGCAATCTCCTGGCTGCATTTCAAACAGGTTATCGCCCTCCTGAAAGCGTAACGTACCCTCCAGCACCCAGATTAACTGGCGACGAGACAGGTAGGAGATGGCAGGCATTGGCACGTCAGTATGCGGCGGGAGTTCAACGCTAACCACATCCAGCGGAATGTCACCCGGCGAAACATGGCGGCGAATGTAACCGGTTTCCGGGTCCTGCCAGACAGGCTGTTGTGCATGGCGCAGCAAAGTGCCGGGTTGAACTTCAGTGAGAGCGATAAGCTGCGACATACTCATAGTGAACGAACCCGCCAAACGCGCCAATGAGGTGGCGGTGGGACTGCTTTCGCCACGTTCAATTTTGTGGATCATGGCGCGCGAGACACCAGATTGCTCGGCCAAGTCGGTTAATGACCAGCCACGTTTCTCACGTTCAATTTTTATGTTCTGACCAATGCGTGCATTGATGTCATCTTCTTTGATGGGCAATTCATCTAACATAATGGATAACTACGATAGTAAACGAAACATCCACTATAGTGACGGGGAGGGCATCATGCAAATACGTGAAGCACAAGAGAGTGATGCAGCAATCATTGCTGAGATCTACAACGACGCGGTGCTCCACACCACTGCGATCTGGAATGATAATACGGTGGATACGGCTAATCGTATCCAGTGGTTAGTGTCCCGGCAGAGGGCAGGATTTCCGGTGCTGGTTGCCCTCGAGGAGCAGCAGGTGATCGGCTACGCCTCCTACGGTGATTGGCGACCTTGGGATGGCTATCGTCATACCGTCGAACATTCGCTGTATGTGCATAAAGAGGGGCGTGGCAAAGGAATCGGGTGCCAACTGATGCTCGCTTTAATCGAACGGGCGCGCGAACAGGATAAACATATGATGATTGCCGGCATCGAGTCAGAGAATCACGCCTCAATCGCACTGCATAAGAAGTTAGGGTTCAGCGATGGCGGCAGGTTAAACCAGGTGGGGTGCAAGTTTGGACGCTGGCTCGACCTGACGTTTTTGCAGCTCCAGTTGGATAAGCGTCATCAGCCTTGATGCGCTTAAGGTAGACGTTAACAGTTAACGCACTTTTAGCGGGGCATTTATCTCCTCATTTTCTGCGCCACAATGCTATATAAATGATAACAATTATCATCAATTGCCTTGTGCTGAGGTCAGGATGCCATCAACAAAACTCACCGCTGACTGCTGTATCGTTGGCGGTGGTCCCGCAGGATTAATGCTGGGATATCTCCTGGCGCGAGCTGGTCTACAAGTTGTCGTGATTGAAAAACATCCCGACTTCCTGCGCGATTTTCGCGGCGATACTATCCATCCTTCAACGCTTGAAATTATGCGCCAACTCGGCTTGCTTGATGAATTACTGGCGTTGCCTCATCAGCGGGCTGAAAAGTTGCAGGCTGAAGTGGCGGGGCAAGAAATCACCATGGCTGATTTCTCTCGTTTGCCGGTAGAGAGCCGTTTTATCGCTTTTATGCCGCAGTGGGATTTCCTGAATTTCCTCGCCCGCAAAGCGGCTGCTTTTCCTGGCTTTACTCTGCTGCAATCCACCGCATTTGCTGACCTGGTCTATGAGAATGGTGCGCTGGTGGGCGTTAAAACGTTACAGGGTAACGAACAGCTAGTCATTCAAACTCCGCTGGTGATTGGTGCAGATGGCCGTAATTCCCAGGTGCGTGCTAAAGCGGGGCTACAAAGCAAAAGCTTTGGCTCGTCACGGGATGTGTTGTGGTTCCGCCTGGATAAACAAACTGGAGATCCTCAATGGGGCATGGGCCATAAAGGCCCCAAGCAAAATTTCATCGTCATCGATCGTGGTGATTACTGGCAGTGCGGTTTTACCATTCAAAAAGGACAGTTTGATGAGTTGAAACACGCTGACCTGGACGTGCTGAAGCACACCATGGCTGAGGTTGCACCTTTCAGTGAGGAGCGAATGGCACAACTGGATAGCTGGGATAAACTCAAGCTGCTTTCGATTCGTATAGATCGGCTTGAGCAATGGTCGAAGCCCGGTGTGTTGTGTATTGGAGATGCCGCCCATGCGATGTCACCAATCGGTGGCGTGGGGGTGAATCTGGCGATTCAGGACGCGGTGGCGGCTGCCAACGTCCTCACCCAACCATTGAAAGACAACAGACTTACTTTACGTGATCTACAGAAGGTCCAGCGGCGGCGACAGTTTCCCACGGTGGCGACCCAGTTTCTGCAAATCAAAATGAGCAGTAATAAACGAAAGCGCAGCACACCCAGCAAAGTGCCGCAGCTCATCAGTCGCTTCCCTTTCTTACGCCACTTGTTTGGCCGTTTAATTGGCTTAGGGTTTCGTACAGAGCGGCCGAAGCATCTTAATTAGAAAATTTTACTTTCTAATCCAGTAAATCCCTTTCCATTTATTGGTAAGCCCTGAATAGCAACAATGCATTCACTGCAGCAGACAGCATCGGGTTGTCTGCGAGTCCGATAAATAGGATGTGATTATGCCTGTTGCCTTACTCGCCCTTGCGGTTGGCGCCTTTGCCATTTGTACCTCAGAGTTTGTCATTGTTGGCATGCTGCTTAACATCAGTCATGACATGTCGATTAGCGTGGCATCGGCGGGCATGCTGGTCACAGCATACGCATTAGGGGTGGTGATTGGCGCCCCGTTGCTGACGCCTTTTATGGTGCGTTTTAAGCGTAAAAATGCGCTGGTCATGTTGATGTTGCTCTACGTCGCAGGAAATTTTGCTTGTGCGGTCGCGACCAGCTATCAATACCTGCTGCTGGCCCGCGTGATTGCGGCGTTGGCGCACGCCTCCTTCTTTGGTTTAGGAGCCGTCGTCGCCACACAATTAGTGCCTAAAGATAAGCAAGCCAGTGCCATCGCTGCCATGTTTCTCGGGGCGACGTTAGCGAATGTATTTGGTACACCGCTTGGTACTTTGATCGGCGACCATTTTGGCTGGCGCAGTACTTTCATGGCCTGTTCAGCCATCGGTGTGTTTGGCGCGCTGGCGATTGTTGTGTTAGTCCCGGATATCAAAAGCGAGAAGCCACAACATTTAAGTACTGAATTTAAAGTATTGCTGCAACCGCAGGCACTGAAGGCATTGCTGATCACCATTCTGGGATTTGGCGGTATTTTCACTGCGCTGACATACATTGGCCCACTGCTGACTCAGGTGACGGGCTTCCCGGAGAGTGCGGTTTCCTGGCTGCTGCTGGTATTCGGTATCGGGATGGTGTTGGGTAATCCTTTAGGTGGCCGTCTTACCGACTTCAGCCTGCGGCTGGGCATTCTGGTGACATCAGTGATTTTGTTGGCCGTGCTGGTTGCGTTGGGTCTGTTTGCGGGTTTCAAAGTGGTCACGGCGATGTTGGTGTTCCTTTTTGGTGCGGCGATGTTCTCTGCGATTACACCGCTGCAGGTTCAGGCAATGCATGCCACCCTGGCTGCCCCAGTATTAGGTTCTTCATTTAATATCGCGGCATTTAATCTTGGCAACGCGGGAGGTGCATGGTTAGGCGGGTACGTGCTGGAGCAAGGGGTTCAGGTCGCTCAACTTCCGCTGGTGGCGGCCGCAGTAACTACCGTGGGGCTGTTGTTTGCCTATTTTGCGCGTGCCGGAGTGGTGGCAAAAAGCGCGCATAATGCACATTGACTTAACGAGGCATTGATCCAAAGATCAATGCCTTATTACAGGGAAGGAAAGCACAGATGGACTTACTGAAAAGTATGGCCGTTTTCATTGAGGTGGTGGATCAGGGCAGTATGACGGCGGCATCCGTGAAATCTGATGTGACGCCGCAAATGGTGGGTATGCATATCAAAGCGCTGGAGCAGCAGTTTGGGGCTAAATTTTTGCATCGCACCACGCGCCATATTGGCCTGACCGAGGCCGGCAAACTGTTCTATCAGCACTGTCAGCAGGTTTTAGGCTTAATCGGCGAAACCCGACAGGTGATCAATCAATTGCATGTGGAGGCGAAGGGATTATTACGCCTCTCTGCACCGGCCACTTTTGGCGCACGGGTGATCGCGCCGACGCTGGGCATGTTCCGCCAACAGCATCCTGGCGTTGAAGTGGATCTTTTTCTCACCGATTCGGTGATGGATTTGCAAGCCGATGAAGTCGAGGTTGCGATACGCATCGGAACCCTACAAGATTTGTCTCTGGTCGCCCGTCCCTTAGGCCGCTACCGGATGGTAATTGCGGCTGCGCCTGCTTATCTGGCCAGGAAGGGAGTACCGTCGCGGCCGGAAGCGTTGGCCGAGCATCACTGTCTGGGCTTCAGATTAAAACAGTC
Organism: Type-D symbiont of Plautia stali; assembly: GCF_001485335.1. Lineage (NCBI taxonomy): Bacteria > Pseudomonadati > Pseudomonadota > Gammaproteobacteria > Enterobacterales > Enterobacteriaceae > Type-D symbiont of Plautia stali. The sequence continues at coordinate 39,254 of NZ_BBOC01000016.1, forward strand.
GCAGCGCCATTGGCATTTTCAGCGCGGGGATGAAAAGGTCAGTGTGCGGGTTGATGATTGCATCAGTATCAATCAGGGCGAAGCGCTGCGGCAAGCGGCGTTAGCCGGTGCGGGCGTGATAATGCAGCCGGAAGTGCTGCTGCAGCAAGACTTCGCCAGCGGTGCTTTAGTGCCCTTGCTTACGGAATTCACCATCCCAAATCGTGCCGTGAACATGATTTACCGCCAGGATCGTTTTGCCAGTGCGAAATTAAAGGCGATCATTGATTTTGGTCTGGAACGCTGGCGGATTTAACGCGTTGCGATGACTTAATGCCGCAGACGATAAATATCGGCGAAGTACAGGTAGCCTTTTTTGATCCGCATCTCTTGGAGTCGCTTCTTCTCACTCTCTGTCAGCACATTACTGGCCATCAGCGTATCGATAAACGCCTCGCGCACGTGCACTTCCATGTACCAGTCACCGGTGTAGCAGTTTTTCCACGCACCTTTATCGATGTCTCGGGCTTTGTAGGACGGATTAACGTGAAAGAAAAAGAAGAAATTACACACGGCAAAAATCAGGATGCAGACAACATACTCAATAGTGCCGAAAGAGTCGGAATACATCAGCAGGGCCATGGTCAGGATAAACAGAATCCACATCAGACCGAACAAACCAGGATAATTTTTGATAAACGAGATATCAAAGTAGGGGCGGTCATTACGCTGCTCTTCTACGTTGATTCTGTCCAGCTCAGTTTGTAAAACATCATCCAGTTGATTACGCATTTATTCACCTCAGTGGTTTCCTTATCGGCACAGCTCGCGAGAGTTTACCAGATAACCAGGGTGATGTTGGGCAGGGAGAAGGCGATCGGTTTGACATTGACCTGTCTGCCAGGCAAAAAGAAGCCCGCTAAGCGGGCGGGGTAATTAAACCAAGGAAAAAATTCTCGTAGGCAACGCAGTGCTGTGTGTTGCGTCACTATATTAGCAACGTAGCGCCGTCCGTACAGAAAATGATCGATGATTTAATTTTGCTGATTTGATAAACGTTATATTTGTGACGGGAATGTTATTCCACTGTTTACAAATGCACAGCGAAGCGGCTGGAAAGGGCGATTTTCCCTGCGGGCGTGCCATTGATGTCATGGTAGCACTCAGTGCGACTAAGCGAGTGCTTATCAATTAGCCTGCTAAGAAGCATATCGCCCCGTCACATCAGCCCACCCAACGCGACTGACGAATCACGCTACAAAAATTAAGCGGTGTGAATTGCGGCTGTTTATCCGCGATGACGTCGGCTTTCACGTTACCAAAAGTGGTATCGGGTTTGTGTTTGATCCCCTCGTAAAACGCCTGAATGATCTCTTCTTTAAATTGTGGCGGACGCGGATGCTGCTGAACCACGGCCTCTCGCTCCGCATCACTGAATTGCTGGTAGTTGATGCCCAACACATCCATTTCTACCCCTGCGGTGACCAGTGCAATTTCCGGTGCCATAAATTGTGGGATGCCCGGTGTGGTGTGCAACGCAATGGCGGTCCAGACTTTGTCGATATCCGCCTGTTCCACGCCGTATTGCTGCAGGAAATCGCGTGCGGCGTTCGCCCCGTCCACCTCAAAACGCTTGTCACAACTGCAGTGCTCATGTGTCAGCCCGATATCGTGGAACATGCAGCCGACATATAGCAACTCAGCATCCACCTTCAGATCTAACCGACGGCCCGCCAGCGCGCCCCAGTAGTAAACCCGGCTGGAGTGATGAAACAGCAGATCGGATTCGGTATCGCGAACGAACGTGGTTGCGTCACGGGTCATTGGACTATCTGGGATGGTGATGCCGTTAATGGAAAATTGCATGGTGTGCTCTCCGCTCAGTGAAGTTGCAGCCAGCATAAACCTTGCGCATAATGTCGTTAATCGACTTAATACGACCATACAGGACATTGCGACCTAATCAGACGGGATAACGCATGAATCATCATCTCACCATACTGGCAGTACCGGGCGCACAGCTTCTCGACGTTTCTGGGCCGTTAGATGTGTTTGCTGAAGCCAATCGATTGCTGAATCGCCCTGTTTATACCTTGCGCGTGATGTCTCTGGAGCATACGCACGTTCAGTGTTCATCAGGGGTGCGCTTAATGGCCGACGTGATGCTGACTGACGTCCATCAACCGCATACCTTTCTTATTGCCGGTGCGCCAACTGCCAGTGACATGTTGCTAAGCGCATCACAGGTTGAACGCATCTACCAGCTTTGCAACGGGAGCCAGCGTTATGGCTCGGTCTGTACCGGTGCGTTGTTGCTGGCCCAGACAGGGTTATTACAGGGCAAAAAAGTCACCACGCATTGGGCATGCGCTGAGCGCTTAGCCGCTCAAATTCCCGATGCGCAAGTGGAGGGTGATGCACTTTATGTTGCAGATGGCCCCCTGCGCACGGCGGCTGGTGTGACGGCAGGGCTGGATATGGCACTGCGTCTGGTGGAAGAGGACCTGGGGCGCGAAGTGGCACAGGATATCGCTGCCAACCTGGTGATGTTCTTCCAGCGTCCTGTCACGCAGGCCCATTTTGTCCGCAAGCCGCAGGTGGCCCTGACAGGACGCAGTGCTTTTCAGGAGATGCAACGCTGGGCGCTGGCGAATTTGCCCAGCATTAGCGGGTTAGAGGATCTTGCCGATCATATGCGAATCAGCACGCGCCACCTCGCTCGCTTATTTCGACAGCAGATGGATGTGCAAGCAGGAAACTGGCTGGAGAATGCGCGCATTGAGCAGGCGCGCGCATTGCTGGAAGGGGGGACAATGCCCCTGAAGGCCATTCCAGCCGCTTGTGGTTATCACAGCGCTGATGTGCTGCGCCGTGCGTTTGTGAAAGTCACGGGAATGACACCGTCGGTGTACCGTAAGATGTTCTCTGACAGGCAAAGAACACCCTAGATAGCAGGCTATTCTGGCCAGTTATCCAATACACGTTGACGCACCGCTTCGGGATAACCCTGCGGAAAGGATGCATGCAAATGACGTTGAGCCTGTAAAGTATCAAACACCACTTTAGCGCCCGTGCCTGCGACATATTCTGCTTCGTCATAACACTGGGGCAAGCGAATCACGCGCTGATCGTTAAACACGGCACGGCGGCCAACGGGATGCACTCTCGTCGATAATGCCCATACCACTTCACGCAAATTGGTCGGATCAAAATCATCATCCACAACGTACACTTTCGGGATAAATACCATCGCATCGGTTTTGAACAACACATCGCCAATACGTTGGGCTAATGCCTGACTGCCCATGCCCGGCAAGCGTTCGCGCCAGTCTTCAGGCATCACCACCAGCAACCAGTGGACGGTAGAGTCCTCTGGAATCCAGGCCGTAGTCACTGGCAGTCCGGCTTCGCGCAGGTGAGTGAGTGCATCGGCGGCCAGACCCATGGCCCACAGCGTATGTGATTCATCGCTCGGACGTCCGGTGATCGACATTGGCCAGATGGGATCGTCGCGATGTGTAATGGTTTCAACATGGAAGGTAGGTTGCGCTGACGAGCCTTCTCCGAGATAGCCGCCATATTCTCCGTAAGGGCCTTCCTGACAGTCTCGTTCAATCGATACGTGACCCTCAATGATGATTTCAGCGCTGGCTGGCACATCAAGATCGAGACTGATGGCTTTTACCACCGGGATCGGTTCGCCTGCCAGTGTGCCAATGTAGTCCGCTTCATCGGCATGAGCGGGAATAGGGATGCCAGAAACACAGGAAATGGCGGGTGCCGGGCCTTGTACTAACGCATAAGGCATCGGCTCGCCACGCGCCACCCATTGTGTCCAGATTTGACCAATATGCTGGCTGGGTACGATTAACCCCACCATGCGTTTACCGTCGACTTTCATTACTCGTGCAATCGACCAGTTGACCCACTTGCCATCTGGCGTTTTGACAATCAGCGTACCCCAGGTATTGGCATAGCGGCCGCCATCTTTGTCATGCGCAAAGGGAATAGGGAAGCGGTCAAGATTCGCGGCTTCACCACGCAAAATATTTTGCTGACACTCTGCCTGAGCGGATGCTACGCGCACCGGAGGAATACCCGGTTTACAGCGAGCGGCTGACAGGGCTTCGATAATGTCAGGACCGCTGGATTCAGGCGCTAAACCCAACGACATGGCGACGCGTGCATAAGGCATCTCACGACGAGAGGATAATGCGGCTGGTGCGCCAAACAGGCGAAAACCGGCTGCCACGCCCGTTACGCGATGGAACAACGGGGCAGGAGACTGGATTTCATAGCTTCGGCGGGTGATGGCACTGGGTTCGAAATCACCATCCACTTCACGGTGAACGTGCATAATGTCGCCCATCTCATCAAGCGCCGCGATAAAACCACGCAAATCTTTATACCAGGCCATCCCTCTCTCCCTGTTTCAATACTAATATGATCACGCGATATGGGTTAACGCCCAACACCATCAGTGATATAGTTCGTTGTCGAACTGTTTGTGCTCGAACTATATATTTGGCATTTTAAGGAGTCAAGCGTACCCATGTCACAAAATCCCGACTTAATTATTGCTGCCCCCTTGTGGCCTCAAGGTGATTGTTCGTTAATGCACTTGGTACGACGTGCAGGGCAGTACTCAACATTTTGTTGGTCACAATGCGTGGATACTGGGCTCTCAGCCGTGCAATACGCGATTTTGGTGGTGCTGGCAGAAGACCATGTCTGCGATCAGCAAACGCTGGGTAACCGTGCGGGTTTTGATAAAGCGACGGGGACTTACCTCATCGATCGTATGACCAAAAGTGGGTTGCTTCAGGTGGAAACTGACGCCGGTAATCGCCGGCGTAAGCTGGTGTCGATGACCACGCAAGGGGAAGCCATGCTCAAGCAGATGATCGAGCAAGCAAAAGCCGCCGAACAAATGATTATCGCCAATCTGAATAGCCAGGATATTACGGATTTAAAACGCTTACTGAGCAAACTGGGTGGATTGCAGGAACCCTAAAATGATGCCGCAAACAAAAGATGCTGACCGCACCAGCGATCCGCAACCAGATCTCACCATCGGCTTCTTGCTGATGAAAAGCTTCACATTGGCCTCGGTAGCCGGGCTGGTGGAATCACTGCGCTTTGCGGCGGATGAATCTTTCAGCAGTCGCCAGATCTTCTGCCGCTGGGAGTGGATGACCTGCGATAACCAACCGGTAACGGCCAGCTGTGGCTTGCCGGTTTCACCCACTGCCGATCTCGATTTCGCTAAACAATGGGATTATTTCGTGGTAGCAGGCGGCTTGCTGGAGGAGACGCGTCAGTCACCACAGTGGCTTCTGGAAGCGCTGCGGGCTTTGCACGCACGCAATATCCCGATCATCACACTATGCAGTGGCGCGTTTGTTGCGGGTAACGCGGGATTGTTGGATGGGCGTCATTGTGCGATTCATTTCACTACCCGTAATGAATTCCGTCTGCGTTTCCCGCAGGCGATTCCGGTCATCGATAAAACCTATATCAAAGACGGCGGCATTATCTCTTGTCCCGGCGGGACGGCAATTGATCTGGCCGCCGACCTCATTCGCCAGCATTGTGGCGTGGTGCGCTCGCAAAAAGTGCTCAAGTACTTACTGGTCGAGGAGCCCGCAGCGCCGGTTAAAAAAACGCAGCAGAAGCGATCTCTGCACGAGCCGGACGTATACGAAAATGATCAGGTGAATAAGGTAATTGAATTTATGAAGCACCACCTTGATTCACCGATCCCGCTGGCAGACGTGGCGGAGTTCGCTGGCGTCACTTTCCGCCAGCTCAATTTGATTTTTACTCAATGTACTGGCTATTCAGCAGCGGTGTACTGGCGAAGAATGCGGCTTGAGCGGGCGCGTAAACTGATGGCAGACTCCAGTAACAGCATTAATGCGATTGCCGCCGCAACCGGTTTTGCCGATGCCTCGCATCTTATCGCCTGGTTCCGCAAGAATTATGGCGAAACGCCGAGTTCATTTCGCAAACGTCGGCGTGAGGTTGAACGATTGGTTAAAGAGTAGGGGGCTCTGGCCCCCTCTCGCTTAGCGGGCGTGTTTCGACAAGGTGCGTGCAGCGGGTTGGTGTCCGGTGTTTTCATCCAGCGACGCCGCATCGTTGAGGTTCTGCGCCGCTGTTTCAGGGGCAAGGAACCAGGAGACGAGTAAGCCAAAGAACGTGATACCTGCGGCGATATACATGGTGTGGCCGATACCAATCGTCTGCAGTGATACCGGAACCAGATACGTCCCCACAGCGGCACCAATGCGCGACATCGACGTGCCAACCCCCACCGCTCCCGCACGTATCTCGGTGGGGAAAATCTCGTTGGGATAGACCAACTGCAATACCTGAGCACCGCCAATAAACAGCGCGTATGCGCCAAACATCAGCAGAATGATCATCGATGGCCCATCGCGTAGAGCACCTAACAGCAGCAGTGCGAGCCCTGACCACAGGAAGCTGTGTAGCAACAATTTACGTCGTCCCAGCGTATTCACCAGACGGGTGGCAATGATACAGCCAACCACAAACAGCAGCGTAATCGCGATGGAGCCATAAGATGCCCAGTCACCGCTGAGATGGAGGGCTTCCAGCACCTTCGGGGCAAAGGCATACACCGCAAACACCGGAATCACTGAACAGGTCCAGAAGATGGTCACAAAAGCCATACGTTTGCCATAGCCTGAGTGCAGTAAATGCCCAAATGACAGCTGGTTATTTTCCGCCTGCTCGGGCAAATTCTTCAGACTAAAGTCGGCACCGTAAACGCGGCGGATAATCGCTTCCGCTTCCTGGTCGCGCCCTTTACTGATCAACCAGCGTGGGGATTCGGGCGTACCCAGGCGCACCAAAAACAGCAGTGTGCCAATCACCGCGGTGCTCGCCAACGTATAGCGCCAGGCGTCTGCACCGCCGAAATTGAGGATGGCTTCACCCACCAGGTATGCAGTTGCTGCACCGGCAAACCACAGAATCGTCAGTGTGGCGAGACAAGGTCCACGTGATTTCCTTGGCATAAACTCAACCAAAAAGGCAGTCGCCACCGGATACTCAATCCCGACAGCCACGCCATTCAGGAAACGCAGTGCAAACAACACTTCTCCGCTTTCCACCCACAGTTGCGCCAGCGAACAAACAATAAACAGCGTAGGGCCCACGAAGTAGAGCATTTTGCGGCCCAGACGATCGGTCAGTGCACCGCCAATAAAACCGCCAAAGAAAATACCAATCAAAGCGGATGCGGCAATTAAACCTTCCCAAAAAGAGTTAAGACCCAAAGCCGGAGAAACTTTTGTCATGGCAATGCCAATGATGCTCAGCACATAACCATCCACAAAAGAGCCGCCGCCAGAACGCACCGTTAATAAACGATGGAAACGGCTCAGGGGAACATCTTCAACAGAAATGTTATTGGACATTTATTACTCCTGTCTTTTATGGCGCTGACAAGTCAATTTGCCGTGCACCTGAATCAGGCACGAAGGCAACGCGAGCCTGGTTTCATCAGCGCGCTAAAATGAATATAAACCTGTGGCGATCGTTAAAACGTTATCCAGAACAGATAATAAGATCGTGATGTATTACGCTTTAAGGCGCTAAGTGAAATGCGTCATAAGCAGTTTCCTCCGGTGTAGGGTAGTCGGATAGATAAATTGGCTGCTATTCGTTGTTTTTATTATGGGAGGTGATGTTCCTCCCTTTTATTTATTCGGAAACGTTACGGCTTAAATGTTTGCTCTCAACCAGGCGGGTGGACCACCAGCATACCAGCGAGCCGAGGCTCACCATCGCGGTACCTTGCCAAAACGACATCGTCAGGTGTGAACTCAGGATAAAAGCCGCTAAAACGGAGGAAATAATCGGGATAAAGTAAGACGCTGCCGCCAGCAGAGTCACGTTACCGTGCAGTATGCCCACGTTCCATGCGGCATAGCCAAATCCCATTGCCATGGCGGCCAGTGCCAGGCAGACCCAAACCTGTAGTGATAAAACCAACGGCGGTTGCGGTGACATCAGGAATTTAATCCACAGCGTTAATGCCGTTAAAATAAAGAACAGCGTGATGCCATTACTTCCGTTGGCAATTTTTTTTGTCACCACACAATAAATTGCCCAAATTATCGCACCACTGAACGCCAGTCCGTAGCTTAAAGGATTATCCATCACGTTACGGGTGATTTCAGCGAATGAGAACCCCTGGTCGCCGCCCAAAACACGACAGATACCCGCTACGGCCAAAATAACGCCGGGGATAATTAAAGGGCTGACTTTTTGCCTGTTAACGATCACCGCCAGCACAATCGTCATACTTGGCCATAAATAATTTACCATCCCGACTTCAATCGCCTGACGACCGTTATGGGTAAAACCCAGTGACAGCGAGAGGCACAGTTCATAACAGACAAATAACGCGCTACCGATGTACAAATAGCTGCGTGGAAACTTACGAAGATCCGGGAAGCCCACGGTAAATAACAGCAACAGCGCACTGCAACTGTAAATCAATGCTGCGCCTGCAACCGGGCCAAAACCTTCACTGACACTTTTAATCAGGCCAACAATTGCACTCCATAACAGGATGGCAATCAAACCAATGAGCGTCGCTTTTTTCTGGGGCATAACCCACTACCTCGTTTGGATTTACTGTCCACCCTCAGGGGGGGAACACAGACCTGTTAAATTCAGGTTAAAACCAGCATCAAACTATGCCGCCTGATGCACAGTGTAAAGACGTTAAAAAGGGCAATAGTCAGGGAATGTGATCGCTCTCTTAAATCGTTTAGAAAATTATTACGTCAATAAAAAATACATAAGCATATGAAAGTAATGATGTAAATAATCCGATCCTGTAGGAATCTCCCATCAAATCGTATTTCCTTTGTATTTTTTAAGTATACAAAAAAGTCTCACCAATTGACCTCACTGCGCGCCTTGTGCAAATTTTTAACAAACGCAACCTCACGGCGTTGCACATGGTCCTGATTTCACCCTGGAGAGTCTGATGATGACATTTGAAGGTATCTACACCCCCGCGATTACCCCTTACGCTGCAGATGGCAGCATTGATTTCGCTGCGTTTGCCAACGTACTGGAGTCACTGATTGAAGCGCGGGTGCACGGCATTATCATTGGTGGTTCTACCGGTGAGTATTATGCACAAAGCGCAGAAGAGCGTCTTTCACTGGTTGAGCACGCACGCAAAGTGATCGGCAACCGCCTGCCACTGATTGTGGGCACCGGTGCTATACGAACAGAAGACGCCATCGTGTTTGCCACTCATGCCCGTGACCATCAGGCCGATGCCATTCTGGTGACCTCTCCTCCTTATGCCTTGCCAACCGAAATGGAAAATGCGCACCATGCGCTGAGCGTGGATAAGGCCGCGCAGTTGCCGATCATGCTCTACAACTATCCGGGGCGTATGGGTATTACCATGGGTGAAACCTACTTCCGCGAAGTCAGCCGCTCGAAAAACGTCGTGGCGATTAAAGAGAGCTCCGGTGATTTCAATAATCTGCACCTGCTGGCCTGTCAGTTCCCTAACATTGCGCTGTCGTGTGGCTGGGATGACCAGGCGCTGGAGTTCTTTGCCTGGGGCGCACGCAGCTGGGTATGCGCCGGTTCTAACTTCATCCCGCGTGAACATGTTGCGCTCTATAACGCCTGCGTGGTGGAGAAGGATTTCGATAAAGGTCGCAAGATCATGGCCGCCATGATGCCGCTGATGAACTTCCTGGACGGGGGCAAATTTGTGCAGTCTATCAAGCACGGTGTTGAGTTGTCGGGGCTGAAAGCGGGTCCAGTGCGTGCTCCTCTGCAGGCATTGAGTGAGGAAGAGCAAGCGCAGTTGCAGGCGGTGATCGCCGATGTGAAACGTAATGTCGCCGCGTTTGCCGTGCTGTAAGGAGTGCGCATGAAACAGGTCCAAACGCTTAGCGATGTTGTCAACATCGCGCGCGAGTTGCGCTTTCCCCATCAGGCCTTCATTGACGGGCGTTTCACCGCGTCTCAATCCGGCCACACGCTGGAAACCACTAACCCAGCAACCGGTGAGGTGCTGGCAGACATTGCCGCCTGTAACCGTGATGACGTCAATGTGGCGGTGCAGGGCGCGCGGCGCGCATTTGAAGCAGGAAGCTGGAGCCAACTGCACCCTGGCGAGCGAAAAGCGGTCTTGCTGAAGTTAGCGGATTTACTGGAAAAGGAAGTCACGCAGCTGGCGGTAATGGAGAGTCTTGATAGCGGTAAACCGGTCAGCGAATGCCTGGCCGTAGATGTGCCGGAGACTATCCATGTTATCCGCTGGCATGCGGAAGCTATCGACAAACTTTACGACCAAACGGCCCCGGTGGGTAGCGCGGCAATGGCGATGATTGTGCGTGAACCTATTGGTGTGGTCGGATGCGTGTTGCCGTGGAACTTCCCGCTGTTGATGCTGGCATGGAAAATCGGTCCGGCCCTGGCCGCAGGGTGTTCCGTGGTGGTGAAGCCAGCAGAACAGACCTCACTGACGGCGCTGCGCGTGGCCGAGTTGGCGTACGAAGCGGGCATTCCTGCCGGCGTGCTGAATATCGTTACCGGCACGGGCAAAGACGTGGGTGAGCCGATGGGCTTACATCCTGATATTGATATGGTGAGTTTCACCGGTTCGACTGCCACCGGACGCCGGTTCCTGCGCTATTCGGCGGAGTCCAATCTGAAAAAGATTGTGCTGGAGTGTGGGGGTAAAAACCCGGCGCTGGTGTTTGAAGATGCTGAGGAGCTGGCGAGTGTAGCGGCCAATGTGTTAAGCGGCGCATTCTGGAATATGGGTGAGAACTGTTCTGCGACATCGCGTCTGCTGGTGCATGAAAATGTCAAAGACAAGCTGTTGGCATTGATGGCCGAGCAGTTGGTTGCATGGCGTATGGGCAATCCACTCGACCCTGAAAATCGCCTTGGCACGATGATCACCACCGAGCATTTCTGCAAGGTTAGTGATTACCTGAAAACCGCACGTAAAGAAGGATTACGCGTTATTCAGGGCGGATTTACCGATCGCGGTATTTACGTGCAGCCGACCATTGTTGATGGTGTTACGCCGAAAAGCGCACTTTTCCGCGAAGAGATTTTTGGTCCCCTGCTGTGTGTCACCACCTTCAAAACGGAAGCGGAAGCTATCGCATTAGCCAACGATACAGATTACGGCCTCGCTGCCTCGGTCTATACCGGTAAGTTAAGTCGCGCGATTCGCGTGTCTCGTGCTGTGCGCGCGGGTACGATAACGGTTAACTGCTTTGGTGAAGGGGATGCCACCACGCCGTTCGGCGGGTATAAGCAGTCTGGTTTTGGCGGGCGTGATAAATCCGTATTTGCGCTTGACCAGTACACCGAGTTAAAAACCATCTGGATCGATGTTCCTGCCGAATAATTTCTTATCCGCCTGCCAGAGATGGCAGGCATTCTGCCTGGTAACGCATTGTTATCCTTCATGACCTGGATGTGTGATGCGCGTAAGAATGCGATCAATATGCTGTGATTATTTTTGCTGTATACACACTTTTTTCTGTAGGTTAAGCAGGAGTTGAGTGTGTTTATTCATCACAGGAGGTCACATTGAGATCGGGAAAAGCCGCGTTATATGAAGATTTAAAACGCCTTATTTTGACCATGGAACTGGACCCTGACGAACTGTTAGATGAAGCCAGCCTGACCGGGCAGTACGGTTTGTCCCGCACGCCCGTGCGTGAAGTGTTCCAGCGTTTAGCCGGTGAAGGCTATCTGGAGATTGTTGAGAAACGTGGTGTCCGCGTCATCCCAATGAGCCACTCCACACTGCGCAATTTTTTCCTGGTCGCGCCGATGATTTATGCCGCAACCGGCCGCCTGGCGGTGCAGAACGTGAAACCTTCCCAGTTAAAGTCTCTTAAGGAAACGCAAAAACGCTTCCGTAAAGCCGTGCAAAGTCGCGACGCAGAAGCGTTGGCACTGGAGAACAACCGATTCCACGAAATTATGGGCGAAATGGCGGGCAATCCTTATTTGCAGCCCAGCCTGGGTCGCTTACTGATTGACCATTGCCGTATTGGCCACACGTTCTTCCGCCCGCAGAATGAAGATATGGAACGCCGTTTGCTGCTGGCAGCAGAACATCACGATGCATTTATTCAGGCCATAGAAGCGCGCGACGAACAGAAGGTGGTCGATTTAGTGTTCGAGCATTGGGAGTTGTCACGCGAGAACATGGAAATCTTTATCGCGCCGCAGGGGCTAACGGCGGATGATTTGGTGCAGTCTTCGGAAGGGAATAAGCGCTAAGCGTTGACATGTTTTAAACAGGTGCGCGTTGATGCGCACCGCTACACGAATCCAGTAACGCTTATTCGTTGCCCCACTGGTTTAAAAAGTTAGCAATCTCATCGATTCGCCGCGCTTCAATACCCGCTTCAACGGCCATCTCCTGCTGTGACTCTTCGCTGATCTCTTCGTTATTCGACAGACGCGTGAGTAACAGCTGGAAATAGTGCGCCAGTGCTTCAAATTCTGCTTCACTGACATCATATTCTGATTCCGATGCGTACTCTTCGGCGATGTCATAATATTTCAGTGCTATTTGAGGTCTCATTCTTCGCTTCCCAATTTAGACTTTAAGCATCTTAACGGCGGCATCGATGTCGATCTCATCTTCCGTAAAGATTAAGGTTGTGCCCTGGAAGGTGGTCACCGCCAGTTTTTTCACGGAGCGCATCTCATCAGGTTTCACATCCGATTTTGGCTTGATATTGTTCATCAGGATGCCTACAGACAGCACGGTGTTTTCTTTATCAATACGAGTATCAACCGGCTCTTCTTCGCTGTATACCACGAAGGATTTGATCGACGTGAGCTTGAGGCGTTCGCCAGCAATAAAGATGTATTTGCTGTCCGGGATGACTTTCACCGCAAAGGCGGATAGGCCTTTGTTGTTGGTGGTGGGTTCGAATGTCACCGCCGCATCTTTCTTGATCAGATCAGGGTTGGCGACCTTAATCACATGAAAATAACGGTTATCACCGTTTTCATCTTTGATAAATCCAAAACCCTTTTCTTGAAACCAGGTTGTGATTGTTCCGTTCATCGCCATTACCGCCTACTTAATCGTTTATTTGCTCAATTTTTTGCAGCGCGCAGTGTAATGCACAATGCGCGCGCAGACTATGCCTTTGCGCTAAGTCTGGACGAGAATTTTGTGGAGTGCGAGTGAAGGGGTAAATTCGTGGTTCGGCGCAAAATGGGGTATCATCCGCAGCCACTTTCCAGCCGGGCAGCCAAATGTCACCCATCCTCGATACTTTCATTGCCCCGCCTTGTGATGAGCAGATTGAAACGCTTTATCAGGATGAGCATCTGTTGCTCATCAATAAACCCAGCGGACTGCTGAGTCTGTCAGGGAAAAATCCGCAGAATCTCGATTCGGTGCATTATCGGTTAGTGAAGAGCTTCCCTGGTTGTACGCTGGTTCATCGGCTTGATTTTGGTACGTCAGGTTTAATGGTGATTGCGCTCAACAAGGCCATCAATGCTGCGCTTTGCCAGCAGTTTAGCGCGCGAACCGTGACCAAAATCTACAGTGCCTTACTTTACGGACATCTTGATGAAAACGAAGGGGTGATAGACGCACCAATCGCCAAAGATCCCGCACTGTTTCCCTTGATGTCGATTTGCCCGATTAACGGCAAGCCAGCACGCTCACGCTATCAGGTGGTGGAACGCTTCACGCATAAGGCAGAGGACGGGGCGTTAATACCCTTGACGCGGGTGCAACTCTTTCCGGAAACCGGACGCACCCACCAGTTGCGTATTCACTGCCAACAATTGGGGCACCCGATTTTAGGTTGTGACCTGTATGGCGGCCTTCAGTTTCCGGGAACGGAACGGACACCGCGTCTGATGCTGCACGCCAGTGAGCTGCATTTTGTGCATCCCATCAGCGGTGAGTCGATCAACGCACGACATGGCAGCCCGTTCTGACCCTGGCAACTTGATTACCACATTAAATCATCAGGCACTTTGAAATCGGCGTACGGGTCATCTTCATCCTGCACGTCCTGACTTACGACACTGTTCAAGACAATACTTTCGGCATCGCGTTGGGCAATTTTATCGGCAACGACCGCTGGAATAATCGCGTACTCGCTTTTACCGCTGCTATCCGTGACCAGGCGCGCAATGGCCAGACGACCATTAATCAGCTGGGTTTGTGTCAGCTTATCGACCGCGATTTTTTTGATGAGATTATTGTCGGTGAAGTTGAAATCAATGCTGCCTTTGGCGACGGTGATGCGGTTCATCTCAATCAGTTGCTTCACCTGAGCTTTATACTCTTTGGTTAACACTGCCTGCTTTTGCTGTTCGCTTAACTGCTTATCACGCTCAACTTGCGCTTTTTTGTTCTCTTCTACCGCCGCTCTGGCTTCGCGCGCCTGCACGCGTGATTTCTTCGCCGTTCTCTGGACCTTTTCCATTTTTTTGCTGGAGACCAGTCCTGCTTTAAGCATCTGTTCTTGCAAGGTGAGTTTTGTCATCTTCGTCTCTAAACCCGTGAAAACCATCGCCGGATTATACCCGTAATGCGGGGCGCGATCACTTCAAGCAGGGGATTAACGCATCAATAACGCCACTAACGCCAGCAAAGCCGGGAGCGCCTGCACAAAGAGGATTTTGCGGCTGGCGGTGGCAGCACCAAAAATTCCGGCGATCACTATGCAAATGAGGAAGAAGTAACTGACAGGCAAACCGCTTTCGCCCAGCCATAACCCCCAAAGTAAACCTGCTGCCAGGAAGCCGTTATACAACCCTTGGTTAGCGGCGAGAACGCGTGTTGAGCGGGCAAAATCTGTGCTGAGTTTAAACGCTTTACGACCTGTATTGGTTTCCCATAAAAACATTTCCAGCACCAAAATGTAGATATGTATTGCGGCAACGATAAAGATAAGGATGTTTGCTAACACGGGAAGTCCTTTTATCAGAATTCATGATGCTGGATTATAGATGATGTCATCAGTTTACTGTTTTTCCGCCGATCATTTCTCTCCTGGGGCGCACATGGGATATATTTGAACCGTTATCCTAAAAATTTCTTTGTAACAGGTACTCTCAGCAATGGCTTTGATCCCCAAAAACTACGCGCGGCTGGAAAGCGGCTACCGCGAGAAAGCACTGAAAATCTATCCGTGGGTATGTGGACGCTGTGCGCGCGAATTTGTCTATTCCAACTTGCGCGAACTAACCGTTCACCATATCGATCACGATCACACCAATAATCCCGAAGATGGCAGCAACTGGGAGTTGTTGTGCCTGTATTGCCATGACCATGAACATTCGAAATACACCGAAGCAGACCAGTACGGCACCACTGTGGTGGCGGGAGAGGACGCGCAGAAAGATGTTGGGGCGGCGACTTACAATCCTTTTGCTGATTTGCAGTCAATGCTGAACAAGAAGAAGAAATAACGCCAGTAAGGCTTACGCCAGAACCTTTCCTGCCTGACAGGATAAAGGGTGGTGATGGGCCTTGATGCACCATTAAGCACTCCTCCCGGTCCCGCCTGCACGCCATCACCTGCGATAACACCGTATCCTGCCATCACTCTCATTCATTTTTGAGATCAACTACGCATCCTTGCACGGATCGCGTTGACAACATTTCATCAACTTCATTAAATTTCGATACATCATGTATATATGAAATATACATTAAAAATGCATCTCAGCTTTACGCTTTACAAACCCTACAGGGTGTCTGCTTTTAAGCAGCCACCGATTCAAAAAAGTGTATTGGAGTAACGGAATTGCAAAAGATCACCTCACTACCTGCCGATGATTCAATGCCTGGTTGGTTTCATACCAGTGCGGCACGCACGCCGCGCCCGGCGCATATTGGTCAAAAGAAAGCACGTTTCGCGATTGTTGGAGCAGGTTTAACCGGTCTGGCAGCGGCACGACAGTTAGCGTTGAACTTCCCCAATGACGAAGTGGTGCTGATTGAAGCACAAGAGGTCGGTTTTGGATCGGCAGGGCGTAACGCGGGTTTCGCCATTGATGTACCCCATGATATTGGCGCGAAAGATTATATCGGGGATGTCACCATCGCGAATAAAATCCTCACGCTCAATACGCTGGGTCAGAACACGCTGCGTCAAATCGTGCAGGAGCATCATATCGATTGCCAGATGACGGAGTCCGGGAAATATCAGGCTGCGGTGGGTGAGGAGGGCACGAAGATTCTGGAAGCCTATCGCAATGGTCTGGCGAAAATAGGCCGGGATTCTCAGATGATCTCCGGTCAAGATCTGCCGGATCATATTGGGACGTCTTATTACAAACAGGCGCTGTTCATTCCCGGCACCATTCTGTTGCAACCCTCTGCTCTGGTGAAAGGTCTGGCGGATAGTCTTCCGTCAAACGTGACTCTCTATGAATATACGCCCGTTACCTCGATTGATTACGGCAGCAAAATTACGCTGGTGCACGAAAAAGGCAGCATCACCGCAGATACGCTAGTTTTGGCCAATAACGGTTTTGCCGCTCATTTTGGTTTCTTACAACGCCGCTTACTGCCCACCTTCCTGTATGGCAGCCTGTCGCGTCAGCTGACTGAAGAGGAGCAAGCGCGCCTGGGCGGCCAACCCGTGTGGGGCGTGATTCCGGCACATCCGTTTGGCAGCACCATCCGTCGCACGCTGGATAATCGCATTTTGGTGCGCAATAGCTTTAGCTTCCATCCCGATGGGCGCCCACGTGCCAGATATCTGACGCAATATCTGGATAACCATCGCAAATCGTTTGAACGCCGCTTTCCAATGCTGCCGGACGTTAATTTCGAATACACCTGGAGCGGTGCGATCTGCCTGTCTGAAAACCATGAAGGCTTCTTCGGCAAACTGGCACCAAACGTATATGGTGCGCTGTGTTGTAACGGTCTGGGGATTACGCGCGGTACCGCAACGGGCAAGTTGATTGCAGATATGATCGCCGGCGAACGCAACGATCTGATGGATTTTCTCACCCAATCACCCGGCCCCAATCAAACCCCGACCGAGCCTTTCTTGTCGATTGGCGTGAACTCGGTGCTGAAGTGGGGGCAGTATCGTGCGGGGCTGGAAGTGTAATATGCCTCATTAATGCGCAACGGGCGAATAGACGGTCGGGAGCTTCAGGTTGTCCGCCACGTCCATAATTCGCCCTGAGAACGGCAGGAGAGGTCGTGTGTGAACATTTTGTGCGGTTATTTTTAATTTAAAATCAATTCATTATGGTTTATTGCCATTTTGAGGTTGAAAAAATATCTTGCTATCAAATAGCGCGCTATATAAATTCTAGTCCAACACGAACACCAACCCGCGTTTTTAAACATTTAAATAGCGTGCGATATAATCGCTCAAAACAAAAAGGAACATGACAGATGAAAATCAAACACACATTAATCGCCGTTGCCATGGCCGCTGCTGCAACCAATAGCTTTGCGGCGTCCCCTCAGCCAGAGCGTCACGTGCAGCAATTTTTGAATGCGCTCAATAGCGGAGGAGGTAAACCTATTGAGCAGCTGTCTCCTGAAGCTGCACGTCAGGTGCTGATTGATGCGCAAAAGGGGGTGAAACTGCCCGCCGCTCACGTCAGTGAAAAAACCATTGATGTGCAGGGCGAGAAAATCACACTGACCATCGTGAAGCCGCCGCATGCTGAAGGGACACTGCCGGTCTTTATGTTCTTCCACGGCGGCGGTTGGATATTGGGCGACTTCCAGACTCATGAGCGTCTGGTGCGTGACCTGGTGGTGGAATCCGGTGCCGCAGCGGTATTTGTTAACTACACGCCGTCACCCGAGGCCCATTTCCCGGTTGCGATTAATCAAGCCTATGCTGCCACTCGCTGGGTAGCCGAACACGGTAGCGAAATCGGGGTAGATGGCACACGTCTGGCGCTGGTCGGTAACAGTGTGGGAGGCAATATGGTGGCGGCCGTTGCTTTACAAGCGAAGCAACAGCACACCCCGGCGATTCGCTATGATGTGATGCTGTGGCCGGTGACCGATGCCCATTTCAATACGGCGTCCTATGACCAGTTCCAGAACGGCTATTTCCTGTCACGCAATATGATGAAGTGGTTCTGGGATGCTTACACCACCAAAGAGAGCGATCGCAACAACATCCTGGCCTCACCACTGCGCGCCACGCGTGAACAACTGCAAGGATTACCGCCAACCTTAATTCAGACGGCAGAATTGGATGTATTACGAGATGAAGGCGAAGCCTTTGGACGCAAACTGGACGCTGCGGGTGTGGATGTTACCGTTACACGCTATAACGGCTTGATTCATGATTATGGTCTGCTTAACGGCTTGAGTGATGTCCCGGCGGTTCGCACCGCCATCCGCCAGGCGGCGGAGGAACTCAAGACCCATTTGCAATAACCACACAGGCCAGACGCATCAGGCGTCTGGCCTCTTTCGCTCAGAACTTAGATTCCCCTCACCACTTCATCTCACCGGTATTCACTTTGGCACTTAATTCCAGTGAACTCTCGTCTGGCAGGCCGGGATACGCCGCTTTCATCGCCTGAATCACCTGAGCAGAACCCTTGTGTTTCTGCAGGGCGTTCTCAAAGGTTTGCAGATAGTTGAGCGTGAAGGTCACCGCCTGATCTCCCGCTGGACGGGGACCGATGTAGTGGCCTGGGATCACAACTTTTGGTTTCAACTGCTGAATTTCAGTCAGTACGCTGCGCCACTGCGCGCGGCTGGCCGGTGTCTGGGTATCTGCGGTCCAGACGTGAATACCGGCTGCCACTGCGGTGCCACCTAACACGGCTTTGTTGGCAGGGATCCACACGTAGGCGGATTTGTCATCAGCATGGCGTAACTCAATGCGTTCACCGTCCACGCTAAAGGCTGTTTGATGGGTCATCTGCGGGACATAAAGCTGAGCGGGGGCGCCGCCGGGCATTTTCGGACCCCAGTACTGCAATTTAGCGTCTTTGGTGGCTTCGATATGTTCAACCACCAGCGGCGATGCAACGATTTTCACCTGCGGATAGGCTTTTACAATCGGTTCCAGACCGAAGTAGAAATCAGGATCGCCAGAAGTGATAACAATCTGCGTCAGTTTCTTGCCGCTGGCTTTGATCATCTGCACCAGTTTCTCGCCATCTTTCGGGCTGAATTGCGCATCGAACAGAATTGCTTCATGGGGGCCAGAAACCAGCGTAGAGGATACCGGGAATACGCCTTGCTCCTGAGGATTGTAGACCTCTAAATGCAATGGGGCGGCAAAGGCGGGGCTTGCGGCGAGTGTCATCATCAACGCCAGGGTCTTCATCTTCATGTTAAGGTCCTTAATTCGGTCTTCGGCAGGTAACAGGGCCATTGTATGTAAATTGCCGTTTGATAGAATTCCCGCAATTAGAGATGGTCAGTTTCATAAAACGATCAGATGGAGACGCATGGACAGAGTGACAGCCGCATCGGTGTTTAACCGCATTTGCGAACTGGGCAGCCTGAGTGCCGCGGCGCGGGCACTGGATATCTCACGTCCGATGGTCAGCCGTTATCTGGATGAGATGGAAAAATGGGCGGGCGTTCGCTTGCTGCATCGTTCGTCCCGACGCCTCACCATCACGCCTGCCGGGGAGAAAATCCTCGAAAAAACCCGCATGTTGGCTCGGCTGGCAGATGAGATCACCGGGCAGGGCGCGCCGGGAGAGCCGCAGGGCACGTTGCGCGTGGCTTGCGCCCATTCCACCGCAACCCATATCCTTGGTCCGATGATTCCGACGTTTCTGGCACGCTATCCGGCGGTGCGGATTGAACTTGAAATCAATAACCAACCGGTAAGCCTGGTGGGAGAACGTATTGATGTCGCGGTGCGTATCACCGACGATCCGGAACTAGGGGCGATTGCGCGGCGGCTTGGCGAATGTATTTCGGTGGTCTGCGCCTCACCGGGCTATTTGCGTGAGCACGGCATACCGGATACGCCACAAGCCCTGGCTCAGCACAATTGCCTGCACTACAGTCGCTTTGCCGGGCAGAGCTGGCAGTTCAAAGACGCACAGGGCGAAGGGGTGACGGCTGCGGTAAGTGGCAATTTTAGTGCGGGCATTTCGTCCGTGCTATGTGACGCCGCGATAGCAGGATGCGGACTGGCGATGGTGCCGGAGATGGAAGCGCGAGCCGGCATTGAAAGCGGGCAGCTACAATGCGTGCTGCCCGACTTTGCGCCCAAAACGCTGGGCATCTACGGCTTATATATGTCGCGAGAACGCCAACCGGCGGCGCTGCGGCTCTTTCTGGATGCGGTGCAGCAGCGGCTAAGCGGGAAGTAGCCCATCCGTTATGCGACCGGCGTGACCTGCATAAAGTGCATAATGGCCACCAAGGTGACAATCGACAACACGGTTGAAATCAGGATCGCGCCTGACGTGATCTGTGCATCGCGACGATAGTACTCCGCCAGCATAAACGGCCCGGTGCCGGTGGGTAATGCCGCCAGCAGAATCGCCATTTTGGTCAGGTCATCGGGCAGATGAAACAACCACACGGCCAGCACCCACGTCAGCAATGGCTGCATGATCAATTTAGCGATTACCACTAACCCGACGGTGGAAAAGCTCATTTTCGCACCGCCTGGCAGTTCGCTGGATTTGGCTTTCTGCCTGCTGGCCAGAAATACGCCTAAACAGACCAAAGCACAGGGACTGGCTGCGCCACCCAACATCTTCAGGAATGTCTCAATGCTATCGGGTAATGTTAATCCCGCGCTGGAACAGGCTGCCCCCAGCAACGGTGAGATAATCAGCGGGTTTTTAAGGATGGCGCGCAGGACTTTAATGGCCAGTCGATGAAATTCGCGTTCACTCTGCAAGCCGATCTCAATCATCGCGATGGCTATCGCAAACAAGATACAGGCGACCACAATGGTGGCAGTGGTGGTTGGGATCAGGCTGCTCTTGCCAAAGATCAGCAGCAATAACGGGAAACCAAGATAGCCGGTATTAGGATAAGCAGCAGCAACGCCATCGACACTGGCATCGGCAGTGGATTTGCCTTTGGCCTTTTGAAAGGCAAAGACGATAACGAAAGCCGCAGCACAGGAGAGGGCAAACGCCCAGAAAAATCCCGGCTGATAAATGGTGTGCCATGGCGTATGCGCCATGATGTCAAACAACAACGCAGGCAGTGCCAGCCAGACAACGAACTTATTCAGTTCAGTGGCAGCAGTGGGCCCCAGTACCCCCAACATGCGGCAGGCGTATCCCGCCACAATTAAGCCGAACACCGGCAAAAGAATCAGAAACGTAGCTAACATCTTGTCCTCCCGTTAAGCTGGAGGACTGTAAAGTGTTTCCTGATACAGTTCCAATAGCAAATCTGACCAGGATTGATACGAAAAATGAATCATGCTGGATATTAAGCCGCTGCGTTACTTCATCGCGCTGGCTGAAGTGAAGAACTTTCACCGCGCAGCGGAGCGCCTGCATATGTCGCAGCCGTCGCTGAGTCGTCATATTGCTGCCTTAGAGAAAGCCGTGGGAACCTTGCTGGTGGAGCGCAACACGCGCCAGCTAATGCTCACGCCCGCAGGCGAGAGCTTTTATCAGGATGCGCGCAAGATCCTTGAAGCATTGCTACAGGCGCAAAGCCTGGCGCGTGACACCGCTTCAGGCAAATCGGGTTCCTTGCGCGTCGGCTTTACCATGTATTCGGCACACAGCGTCATTCCTGAATATGTGAGAATGATTCGCCACCATTACCCAAATATCGCGCTGGAGCTGGAAGAGGCCGTTACCGAAGATTTGCCAGATAAAGTGCTGGCGGGCGAGGTGGATCTCGCGGTGCTGGTGGAAGGCACGTCACGTGTCGGCATGCAAACGCTAACCGTGTTAACCGAACCTCTGTGCGTGGCGATGTCGCGCACTCACCCCTTGGCCAAAAGTCGAAAATTACGCATCGAACATCTGCGTGACGATCCTTTTGTCATGACCGCTGCCAGTGCCGGTAGCCGTTTAACCGCAGTGATTATGGATTATTGTCGCGCCCACGGTTTTGAGCCGATGGTGAGTTTACAGGTGCGTTTACAACACACCATGCTGAGTCTGGTTAATGATGCCAACTATGTGGCGCTGGTGCCGTCTTCGGTTCAGCAGTTGAAAATGGATGGCATCGTATTCAAACTGCTGGCCGATGCGCCGCAGGTGAATCTCGCTGTGGCATGGAGCAGTGACAACCGCAATCCTTGTCTCGACAGTTTTTTAAAACTGCTGATTCAACGTCATCCTGTAAAATAGCCCTACGCCAGCCGCACATTATTCTGCGACTGGTGGGATTTAAGCTATAAATTCAAATGGTTAAATATTGGTGCGTTGTATGAATGCGCGCAGTTTCAGCCTGAAATCGCCACTAACCCCCCTTTTAACTGATTAAAAATTAAACCAATCTTTACTCAACCATTAAGCCAATTTTAATCTTCGCCCGCTAGAGTGCCCTCACAGTCACAACCATCAGTAAACGAAGTCGGAATCGCTAATCGGCAACAGAACTCCTGTTGTTTCGCTGCGTCTATAGATCGAACTGAACGGTGCAATATCCGCTGGAGAGCTTCCTTGCTGAGATTATTATTTCTATTGATGGGTGGACCAGCACTGCGAGCCGGTTGGCCGTATCTGGCGGCACTTGGTCTGCTGAGTGCGGGCGCCAGTGGCGGGATCCTGATCGATCTGCTGCAACATGGAAGTTTATCCCTCCCGTTGCACGTACTGGGTTTGTTTCTGGCATTAGAGGGCATAGCAGAAACGCTTGGCGCGATTTACCAGCCTGCGGGTATCGCCTGGCCGCCACTGGCTAAAGCCGCAGTGCTGATGATATTTGGCATCGTGGTCTTTCTTGCCCCACATGATAATGGCCTTTGCATCTCACTGGCATTTTCTGCGATCTTCCTGCTTGATGGTGGTTTTCGCGTCATCTCGTGTAGTTTGATGCGATGCCGCCGCTGGACGAGCAAGCTGACATTGGGATGCGCGGAGATGTTGTTCAGCGTGTTGATTGCCACACACTGGCCGTGGTCACCCCACGTGATTGTGCCGCTGTGTTTTGCATTGCTGCTGGCAGGCTGGAGTCTGAGCTTGCTGACAATGGCAGCACAAATCCATGCTTTGCCGGATAATACCAGCGTTGCCGCGTTGCCGCTGTTCACCCGCAAAGGTCTGCGTGCGCCTCATGGACTCGATTATCTACATCCGCCTCTCAGTACCACACCGGTTAGCGCGCCGCTGAATATCTATATCTGGACGCCACTCGGCTCAGGCGAGGTATCGGGACGACGCCCATGGTTCGTTCGCTGGGTGGCGGCGATTGATCATCGTGGCGAAGTCTCCACAGGCCATATTTCACTGGAAATGGGCGAGGAGCTGTATATCAGCTTGTACCCCGTTGACGATGTATCGCGGAATTTCCGTGGTTTCCTTAATACGCTGCGCGCGCGCGAGGAGTATGACGTTGAAGGCTTCATGCGGCCGTCCCTGGAAAGGGAGATAAAGGCGTGGTGTCGACCGGATAAACGCCTGGTGTTGCCGCATTACAACCAAGCCGCACTGCGTAATTATTGGCTTAGCAATGCCTCTCATACGCGCTATAACCTGACGTCACGCAACTGTTCAACCAGCGTCATGCAGGCAATCGATGTGGCAACAGAGGGTTTGCTGGGCGAACGCGGCTTAAAAGGGTTTTGGGTGCTGCTTAATCCTGATTTTTGGTTGCTTAGTCTGGTTCGCAGTCGTGCTGAAGGCATGACCTGGACACCCGGTTTAGTGATGGACTATTGCATCCTATTGCGTCGTGTACTGGAGGCGTCCGAGCGCAACAGCCGCTACCAAAAAGCCGCCAGCCGGATAAAGCTGGAAGCGCGTTTGGCAGTGCGCAGCCTGTTGCGTCAGACGAAAGGGGATTTCCTTTAATTTGACAACACACGCTCGCTGTCAGCGAACAATTCGCCAATACGATCGCGCTGGCGAATAAATTGAGTGGTTAGCATCAACCAGTAGCGCTGGCTGCATTGCTCTCGACGGAAACCCCGTAACAGCTGTAATCCAGGAAACGCGCCGCCGTGGAAACTGAGATCGGGATGGAAATCATCACTCGCCCGGTAGCGCGCTCGGTGCAATAAGCCAATGGCTTGCACGAGTTGCGCAGCGCTAAAACTTTTCTTTTCAATAAGTGTGATGAGTGCGGCCACACGTTCGCGTAGTGGCTTTAAGGAGAACGCCCTATCAATCTCACCTTGCAGCTGTAATAGAGCGGCATCGATCTGCTGCAGATAATGTTTAGCATCGATTGGCAGCGGCTCATGGCACAGCAGCGAGTCCAGCCAGCGATGGTGTATCTGAAAATCTCGCCACAGGTAGCCTTCATCGACTTTGTCTAAGGTATCTTCTTCCGTGTGCCACCACCAACCGCCGCCGCTGCCAGGCGAGAGGGATTGCCGCTGCTCAGGTACTTCCCGTAAGGCAAAATGCAGCGGGATGCCCAATCCCCAGAAAGACTGGTCACCCCCTTTCCCCATCGGCGTCACGCGATCGGCCGGTTTACCGGTTGTGGCTTTGATAGCCTGATGAAGCCAGTCAGTCGATTCCGCGCCGCTGGCGTTAACCACCAACTGCGAACCGCCCTGACAGCCGGGTGAGTCGACATTAATATGCGCGACGCAATCGCGCAGTAACGCTGCACGGTGATGATCGGCATACCAGGTTGAACCGCCATAGCGCGCATTGGAGTGACCGGGCCAGAAAGCGATACGTAAACCGCGTAATAAGCGCTGGCCGTTGAACAGTACAGCCAGCGCGAGGCAGAGGGCGTTGCCGGTGGCATTATCCGTTACGCCCTCATGCCATGAGTCGTAATGGGATGAGAGCAAGACAAACTCATCACTGCTGCCAGGCAATTCCACCACGGGTAGCGAGCAGGTGGCAACATGCTCATTTAAAAGGGTGGTGATCTTTGCCGTGAGCTTTTGCGTTGATAATTGTGATCGCAGTTGCGCACCAGCCTGATGATTAATGCTGATCACCGGAATGGTGGGATAGCGTTGCACATCATCGGGTACCGGTGTGCCCCAGATCGGGCCCACCGTCTCTTCATGCAGCGCGGATTCCGCTGAACCCCAGATATGAATTAATCCCAGCGCACCTGCTTGCATCAGACGCTGCACGTAATCCTCGAAGCCCTGGTCGGCGAGCACCAGTTTACCGCGTACCTTGTCTGCCCAGCTGGCTGCCGCGTTCTCCGGGATTAAAGCCAGAGATTGGGCATCGTAAAATAATTCAGCCTCCACGCCCTCAGGGCAGTGGGCCGAAAAGGATCGGGTTTTCGCCCGGAATTCTTGACCCGCCACAGTCAGCGTGGCGTCCAGTGGATCGCTCAGCCACAGATCGCAATATTCACGTCGATGCGGAATCTGATGCTGGCTCAGCTGCTCACACAACCAGTCCGCACTTCGTTCCGCATCAACGCTACCCGATAAACGATGCAGATGCTGGAACTGCTCCAGCGTCGCACGCATCAGCGCCTGCATATCACTGGCTGGCATGATCGGGTTCCACACGTGTGACTTTCATCTCCAGATCGCCAAAATAGTGCTGCTTCACTTTTTCCCATGTGCCGTCCGCTACAATTTTGGCTAAGCCTTCATTCAGCAATTTTTGCGTCTTTTCATCGCCTTTGCGCACGCCATAGGCCGAACCAATGCTGAACAATTTATCGTCGCGCACTTCAGGTCCGGTCAGCGCGAAATCCTTGCCTTCTGGCTTGTTCAAAAAACCATAGGTCACGGCAACGCCTGGACTTAATGCGCCATCAAGACGACCTGCCGCGAGATCCAGGTAGATCGCATCCTGATCGGCATACATCACAATATCCACGCCTTTGGGTGCCCAGAATTTATTTACGTACATTTCCTGGATGGAACCCTGTTGCACGGCAATATGTTTGCCCTGCAGTGAAGCCGCATCGGGTTGGAGGTTGCTGCCTTTACGCGCCACTAATTTTGTCGGGATGTGATAAATGAAGTCGCTAAAGTCGATGGATTTACGACGCTTCTCGGTGGCGCCGAGCGGTGAAATGAAATCCACCTTTTTGGCCATCAGAGAGGGGATTTCCGCATCAAAACTGCTGACCACGTACTCGCAGGTGATATTCACTGCTTTACACACCGCATTGGTGATATCAATTTCAAAACCGGTGGGTGTGCCGGAAGCGTCTCGGTACTGGAACGGAGGGTAGCTGAGGTCAGCGGCTACGCGTAACACGTTGTCTGCGGCGAAGAGTGGGCTGCTGCATGCCAGGGTCAAAGCGGCCACCATGGAAAGCGTCTTTTTCATTTTAATTCTCCTGCGGAACGGTTGATTGCCAGGCGATAAACTCATCGCGAACGGTTGTTAAATGATCGTTGTCTTGTAGGTCAAAGGTGGTCATGGCGAGGGCGCGCGCCGCATTCAGCATCGCTTCAATCCCGCTGTCAGAAGCTGCGGCAGCCGCAAACTCCGGAGTATGGGGGACCACATCTCCAATACGTAAATAGGGATGGATGGCAGCCGTCACCTGGCTGACGTTGCCGATATCTGATGAACCGACACCACCGCGTTCCGGTGCGGCATGGGCCACTAAACCCAGTTTTTCAATGTTGGACTGGAACAAACCGGCCAGCGCGTGGTTATTATTGCGTTCGGCGTAGGTGAGACCTTCTTCGATCTCTATACGTGCACCACTCATGTCTGCGGCACCTTGCGCGGCGGCGAACACTTTACTTCGCACGGTTTGTAAGCCGGCCACCGTTGCGGCGCGCATCAGGAATTTGGCTTCGGCATAGGCAGGGACAATGTTGGTGGCACTGCCGCCGTCGGTGATGATGCCATGGACTCTGACGTCATCGGTGAAGAACTGACGCAAAGCATTAATGCCGACAAACGTCTGGATGACCGCATCCAGCGCGCTGATACCGAGATGCGGTGCAGAGGCGGCATGTGCTGCTTTGCCATAAAATTTGAAGGTGGCATCGACGCAGGCTAATGCACCCCGCGTCATCATGTTCTTTTCACGCGGATGGAACATCATTACCGCGTCAATGCCTGCAAATACGCCATCGTCCGCCATAATAATTTTCCCGCCGCCTTCCTCTTCGGCAGGCGTGCCAATCACTTCCAGTACGCCAGATTGCAGGGTGCCGCTGTTAGCCAGTGCAACGGCGGCCGCCACTGACGCGGTGCCGATCAGGTTATGGCCGCAGGCATGCCCAAGACCCGGCAGTGCATCATATTCCGCCAGCAGTGCCACATGTGGGCCCGGTTTGCCCGTGTCTAATCGCGCCCGGAATGCCGTTTCCAGTCCTGCTACAGGATTGCTGACCGTGAACCCTGCAGCCAGCAAAGGGGCTTGCAATGCAGCACTGGCATAGTGCTCGGCAAAACTTAATTCCGGCTGTGCATGGATAGCACGTGCCAAATCGGTCATTTGTTGGCTTATCTGCTCAACCGCAAAAAGAATTTTATTCTTTTGCTCACTCATGGTGCATCCCCGTGCGGAACTTCACTGTGATAGTGCAATAAAGTATTTAAGTTCAATGTGTTATTAAGGTATACAGGGCTTTTACCTGGATTCCCAATTGAGCTTTTTTATTGCTTGCACTGATTACGCAAAAATTATTTTATGGAAGCAGTGAAGGAGGGGGCGATGAACGAAAAAGACTGGCTGATAATTCATACCGTTTGGCAGTATCAAAACATTACGCGAGCAGCCCAACAGCTGTATACCTCTCAGCCTGCGCTCAGTTATCGCCTCAAGCAGATCGAACGTAAACTGGGCGTCGCGCTATTTGAAGAGGGGGGCCGTCAACTGACGTTTAGTGCGCAGGGGCGCTATCTGGCGCAACACGCCGCCAAAATGCTGAATGACTCACAGCAACTGCGTCAGACGCTGCAAAATTTGTCTCAGCCACGCCAGGGGGAGTTAAGAATTGGCGTCACCAGCAACTATGCAGCCTATCGACTCCCAGCCATTTTGGCGCGTTTCTCAGAAACACACAGTGGTATTCGCGTTAATCTGGTCAGCGGTTTGAGTGAAGAGATGTACCAAAAACTGCAACGCGAAGAGGTGCATGTCGCCCTGGTGAAAGATGACTATCACTGGCGTCACGGCAAGCGGCTGGTGGATGAAGATGATTATTGGTTGGTGAGCCAGCAACCGCTCGACCTGCGCTTTCTCCCGCAATTACCGCAGATACGCATTAATCATGGCGGGCATATTACTCACCTGATTGAGCGCTGGTGGAATGCAAACTATTCACTGGCGCCACGCGTGGCGATGCAGGTAGATAAACTGGAAGTCTGTCTGGCAATGGTGGAGCGTGGATTGGGCTATGCCATCGTATCGAGCTATCAGCCGTTGCCCGAAGGCATATGCCGACAGCCCATCAGGGTAGCGGGCGAAACGTTGAAAAGCAGAACCTGGCTGCTTTACCACCACGCCAGCACGGAGGCTTCGGTGATTCTGCCGTTCGTCGAGATGTTCGATGATCTGAGGATTGAATAATTAAACAAAACCGTGCTGCTGCAAAATCTGCTGTGCAACTTGGGAGGTCAGGAAAGCCGCAAGGGGCTGAGCCGCCGGAGACAGCATCGCCCAACCATATTCTGCCGGTACGTTGTAGGGTTCAGGAATGGTGAAAACCTGCAACTGAGGATGAAGCATCAAGCGAGGTTGATAACTGGCATAACCGATAAACAATTCAGCGTGCCCCTCACCGATTAACCAGCGCGCTGCCAGTTCACCCGCAGGAACCGGCAAACTGTTGGGGCCGCCCACCAAAGGGCGGGCCTTACGCTTGATCTGTTCGCCCCAACCCCGATGACGCTGTTCGATGTTGCCAAAAAGCTGCCATGTATAGTCGCCTGATGGGTCACACAGTGGCGTTGAGGTGGTCAGGCGCAAATCATCGCGCAGCAGCAGCGACAGCCAGTTATCGTTTCTAGTGACAACGTCACGCTTGACTGTCAGGCACAAGGTGTTGGCGGTAAAGCGGCCTGTCTCTTTCGCGATACCTTTTAGCCGCAATGTGGCGGGGTGCTGTAGGTTGGCGGAGGCGAAAAAATCGCAAACTTCACCTTGCTCGATGCGTTGACGCAGTAGTCCGGCGGGGCCAAATTGTGTCCCCACCGTTATGCCTGATTGCGCGGTAAACGCTGCCATCAGTTCAGGCCACACGCCGCGCAGGCTACCGGCTGCCAGTATCTGCAGTGTTGTCATGATACGTGGTCCGGTAGAAGCGTTGATACCAGCGATTCGCCTGCTGCTGCATATCGATATCGCGGAATTTTTCTGGATAGAGCTTTTTCGCCATCCACAATTCACCTAAACCAATGGCTTCCGGCATCGGATAGCCCCAGGCTTTAGCATATTCAGGCATCAGCCAGACCTGATGGTTTTTAACTGCACTAATGGTGCGCCAGCGCGGGTCTTGATTGATCTCTTGCACCACCTGCGGGTAGCGGTCCTGCACAAAAATGACCTGAGGGTCCCACGCCACCACCTGTTCCATGCTGACCTGCTTAAAGCCCTGTACGGTGGCGGCAGCCACGTTCAACGCGCCTGCGTGTGCCATCATCAAACCGGTGTATTTACCTGAACCGTACGTGGTGAGGTCTGGGTTGGCCATATAAGCACGAACACGTTGCTGATCCGGCAGATTCTTCAACCGATCGCTGACCAGTTTGCGCCCGGCAAAAGCCGCGGTAATTAAGCCTTTTGCCTGTTGCTGCTTGTTCACCACTTCACCAATCAAAGTGATGCCTTCTTTGATGCCAAGGTCGTAGGCGCGATCCTCATTCTGCATCGTCGGGTTGATCTTGCCTTGCTGACCGGCATCGTCATGGCGCAAAGAGATGGCCAACACCGGGATACCGAGTGCCGAGATCTGATCGATCATCTCTTTGGGCGCATAGTTGGTGACAAACACCACCTGAGGGTGCAGCGCAACCAGCTTCTCCAAATCCACATGCGTCAGGTCACCGAGCATCGCTTTTTGTGTCAGTTCTGGCACCAGCTGCGCGTAGCCGTCTCCCAACTGCTGTTTCCAGTTAGCGAGAATGCCGACGACTTTATCGGTCGCATTTAACTGCACCAATAAATTCAACGTTTGGTGCTGAAGCACCACGACACGATCGACTTGGTCTGGAATGGTCACCTCGCGTCCAATCTGATCGGTCACGACGCGGCTGGCGAAACTGTGTAAGGAGGTAAAGGTTAGTAAACCTGCAAGTATAAGGCGAAGAGTGGTGTTCATACGGGGTCCCTGAAGCGTAATGCAGCGGATTATATAGCGCTGGGTACCATCAGGATAGGTTTGTTTCTGTCAGGAGCAGGTTGTTTGCGACAGCACTCAGTGCCATCTGCTAATATATCGCTCTGCCAGCAGTGCGATCCGCTATTGCTGTTCACCTGTTTAATCAATAACAATTGTCATCTGGCTATTTTGCCAGCATGGCTGTGGAGTCATTGCCGTTATGTTGCACGATGTAGGTATTATCAATCTATGGACTTTTCTGGCCGGCGCGCTGGTGATTATTCTGCTGCCAGGGCCAAACAGTCTGTATGTGCTGCGTACCGGAATGAGTCGCGGAGCGAAGGCCGCGTCGAAAGCGATAGCCGGCGTGATGTTGGGCGATCTGATTTTAATTTTCTTGCATGGGCAGGTGTTGCTACTCTTATTCGGACCAGCCCGCATATTTTTATGGTGGTGAAATATCTGGGCGCCATGTTCCTGCTTTACCTCGGTGTGAAGATTATTATTGGCGCTTTACGCAAGCGTGATAACGCGTCATCAACCGAAACGGTGAAAGTGGAAAACTATTTCCTGCGCGCCCTGTTGCTTGGCGTCACCAATCCTAAAGCAATACTGTTTTATGTTTCGTTTTTCATTCAGTTTGTCGATCCGGCGGTAACGCATACTGCGCCTGCTTTTGCTGTGCTGGGTTCAATGATTCAACTGATGAGTCTGAGCTACTACCTCATTCTGCTAATGGCGGGCAGCGTGATGGTGCGCTTCCTGAAAAACCGCACGCGGCTGGTCAAACTGGCCAATATGCTGACCGGTATGCTGTTCTTTGGTTTTGCGGTACGCCTGGTGAGTGCGCAGAGTTAGATAAGCTAACAGTCCATTATGTTTTGGTGCGCATAAA